>JAAYUG010000008.1 GCA_012517825.1 Bacteroidales bacterium
AATATGTTTCTGAAGTCATTTCTCTGATGGGTCCATACAAAATAGAATACCGAACCGGGTTTATATTCCCAGCGGGCAACAAAGTTGGAACGAAATTCCAGCATGGTGAAATCAGGATTCGGAAAGGAATAGGAAGTGCTTCCGTGGGTAAGGGTATAGGTTCCGTCTGTCATTATGGTTTCATTATCACGGTAAAGATAAAACCGCTGATTGAAGGAATCATTCAGAGGATCAGTGACTTCGCGGAAAGCAACGAATCGGCCCGTCGATATGAAAGGACTTCCGTAGTATTGAAGCGAAAAATCGGGAGTAAAATAAAAACCTGTTCGGATGGTTATGCCCAGGGTTTTTTGTTTTAGTGCTCCCAGCAGGGCAATGGGGTGCTGTTCTGATCCAAACGATGTAACATACTGGATGGCATTCTGATTTTCCTCATAGTTTATCTGAGATGAAATGCTGAACTGAGGTGAGAAGCGGATTCTGAGCCCGGGAGCAAAACGTTGCCGGGATGAAAATCCGTCGGTATACCATGCTCCATTGTATTGAAGATTGAATGCCAGGTTCCTGCTGTCATCAGTTTGTGCCGTAGCAAAAACCAGATAATAGGGGTCGGTTTTCAAGGCATATCCGCCCCTCAGCAAACGATTATCAATGGCGGAGAAAAAGCGGTTCAGGTGCAACTGGGCTGTCCATTTGTTGTTGAATACAAACTGGGTCTCTATTTCTGATCTCCCCCGGACAGGGACTCCGGCAAAGTCCCATGCGCAATCGAGCGACAGCGTGACGCTGTAACTTCGGAGAATCTTGCCCGGTTTGGTTTCCCTGTATCCTGCCATGCTTTGGCTACCAATTACATCAGCTTCTCTCATGTAGCCGATATCGTTCAGGTCGAGACCCGGTGAGCGCCAATATATTCTTTGGCCGGCAATTAGTTTGCTGTTCCCTTCTTTTCCGATTCCGATCATGCCGCCGGTACCGCTCAGCACAGAAAGGGATGAATCGAGAGCAAGATGGTTGGCATCAGGACGCTGAAAATACCTTGCCGACGACCTTTGCAGACGCAGCATGGCTTCCTGGCTTCCGCTGATGTAGCTTGCAACAAAATTGGCTGTTACAAAATATTCTCTTTCTTTCCAGTAGTGAATGAAATCAAGGCCTCCCGTGTATGCCTGCTTCGGGAGAAAATCAAGATGCTGCTGCGAGAAAAAACGATTTACCGAGGTCAGAATGCCGCCTATCGAGGTGTTTCCCTTTTGAAAATCTTTTTGAATGCGTCCTACAAAATAGTTGGTCGGAGGGGATGCCATCCTGTATGAGTATTGACCGCCGCTAAAAATGCTGGAGTATTCAGGCGAGGTGAAGCTCTGAAGGATACCGAGCGACAGTCCGTTTGCTGTTTTCCCACTGATTTTCAATGCATCCAGTATTGAGGTATTTCCTGGGGTTTCGGTAAATATTCCCGAATCAGACGGTGCCGCATAGGGAGGGGCACTTCCGATCCGTCGCGAATAGAATACCAGATCCTCATCCGATCCGGTTTCAAAGGAAAGAATGTTTTTTCCTTCCAGGAAAAAAGGACGTTTTTCTTCGTAAAAAGTTTCAAATGCCGTCAGATTCATGACGGAAGGGTCGGCTTCCACCTGCCCGAAATCAGGATTAAAAGTGTAATCGAAGGTAAAGTTGCTTCCGATTCCGATTTTCCCGTCGGCCCCAAATGTACCTGACCATGAAGAGCCTGTAAACGGATTGCCTTCTGCCGGCTTATTGGTTCGCAGGGATCCAAGCGCATAGGGCATGATTTCCACCCTTCGGTTTCTCGGAAGATTGCGAATGCCCTGAAGCTGTCCGAAATTATGAATAAAAGCATTGGTGTTCCTGGGAATAAGGCTCCACTGGTCTTCCTCCATATTTCGGGAAATCCACCTCCATGCATGCATCCCCCATACCTGCACCGAATCGGAGCTATACCGCAACTGGCTCAGAGGGATCCGCATCTCAGCACACCAGCCGGAATCATCTACCGAAACACCGCTGTACCATACGGCATTCCAGTTAAAATCCGGATTCATGTAGTTAACGTTGTTCAGCAACAGGTCAACCTGGGTCCCTCCGGCCGTAACATCAAACTCGAAACCGGTCTTGTGATCGTTGTAACTGTCAAAATTAATCCCCACGATATCCCCGCCTTCAAATAGTGCATCCCTCTGGCATATGAAACGCCTGATTTTGGAAGGATCCTGTTCATAGGCCCTTATCAGTACATACATGTTTCTGTTGTCATAAAGTACTTTCAGGCGGGTTTTTTCCGAAGGAGTGCCTCCTTCCACCGGCATATGCTGAACATACCACTGCGACCAGGGAACTTCATCCCAGCAGGCATCATTGTATTTCCCGTCGATCCTGGGAGGAGCCGATTGAAGACGCTTGGTAACATAAATCCGTTTGTGGTACCCTGTTGTATCCTGTGAACGGACATGAGGCGTAAACACGATGGTTTCCGCTAATAGCAACGATATAATTAACCTCGGGAGTATCATTCCTTGCCTTTTCACCTTATTAAAATAAGCCGTAAAAATAATGGAATTATGGTGCCATAGTTTTCTGGTATGCACAATTTTCTGCTTGGTTAAACATTTCTTTCCATTTCCTGGTCATAGAGCATTCTTCATACTGTATTTTGGTGTTTATTTAATGATGTTTATTAAAATAAAAAAAATATATAAAATATGTATATTATGAAAAAAAATGTATATTTGTATCAAAAATGTAAATATGCCTTCGGTTTCAGAGAGCAAAAAAGCAAAACTGATGCAGGCGGGACAGGAACTCTTCTGGAAATATGGCATCAGAAGAGTTACTGTGGAAGATATCTGCAATGCAGCAGGTGTCAGCCGTATGACTTTCTATAAATATTTTCCGAATAAGATTCATCTGGCCATCAGGATTCTGGAAGATATTTTCCGGCAGTCGCGACTGAAATACCGGAAAGCAATGGACAGCAGGGGATCGTTCGACAGAAAAATCGAGGCCATTATCAGGTTAAAGATTGAAGTTTCCCGGGATCTGAGCACGGAATTTCTGCAGGAGATTTATCAGTCAGGTGACCCTGAACTGATTCGGTTTGTCAGGGAATGGACGGAGAAAACAATGGAAATGGTTTTCCATGATTTTGAAGTTGCCCGAAAGAATGGAGAAATCCGGTCTGACATCCGTGCGAATGTGCTGCTGTATCTTGTAAATCATCTGACTTCCCTGGTTACTGATGAGAAATTTGCTGCGTTATACCAGCATCCATCCGAAATGATCAAGGATTTGTCGGAATACTTTTTTTACGGAATTATGCCCAGGCGTAAGCACAGGTGAGAAATGAGAAAGGAACTGGCAGTATTATGTATGGTATGTTTCTCGTTGCAGGCAGCAGGCCAGGCGGTTACTGCCGAATTGAACGGGCAGGCGGCAGGTTGGGGAATGGTAAATTTACAGAAGCCATTTTATTATCAGTTTGGGGCGCGAACCCTTCCCGCCTTGTCAATTACAGGCAGTTTGGATTCGCTTCATCGCTTTGATGCAGAAGTGTCGGGGAATTTTTATACCAGTGCCACGTTTACCGGGAATGCATACCAGGATGGCGTTGCCGGAATCAGACCCTACCGGGTCTGGGTTCGTTATTCAACTCCGGGGCTGGAACTGCGCCTGGGGCTTCAGAAAATCAATTTCGGGTCTGCCTCAATCCTCCGTCCTCTGATGTGGTTCGACCAGGTGGATCCGCGCGATCCTCTGCAAATTTCCGATGGTGTTTATGCCCTTCTGGGGCGATATTATTTCGGCAACAACGCTGGGATTTGGCTCTGGGGCATATATGGAAACGGAAAGACTAAGGGATGGGAATATCTGCCAACAAAGGAAAAAACTGCTGAAGCAGGAGGAAGGTTGCAGCTGCTTGCAGGCCCCGGAGAAGTGGCATTCACCTGCCATCGCCGGTTAGCCGACTGTTCACAGTGGACCTATGATTCCGTTCCTGTTACCAGGTCCTTTGTTCACGAAAATCGGTTCGCAATCGACGGGAAATGGGACCTTGGCATAGGCATCAGCGGAGAAATCGTGGTGAAGAAAACGGGCAGATTCTCTCCTCTGGTTCCCGAATGGGAAAAGTATATGAACATTGGTATGGATTACACATTTGCCGTTGGAAACGGCCTCGGGCTGGTACTGGAGCACCTTCTGATCCAGACCTCCGGTCATTTATTTGCTTCGTCCGGCAACACATCCTTTACGGCTCTTACTCTTTCCTATCCGCTGGGAGTGCTGGACCGTGTAGCCGGTATTTTTTTCTACGACTGGAGCCACAAATCCTTTTATCGGTTCATCAGCTTCAATAGGCAGTATGACAAATGGTCGCTGTATTGGATGGCATTCTGGAATCCGCAGAGTTTCACAATATTTCACAGCGAGACGAGACATAACCTAATGGCAGGAAAAGGTATTCAGTTTATGGTAGTATATAATTTCTGAAACGTATGGATATACTTATTGACATCAAAGGGCTAACCAAGCATTACCCTATGGGAAACAACCAGTTTACCGCCTTGCGCGATATAAACATTTCCTTTGCGAGAGGGGAATTTACCGGAATAATAGGCCCGAGTGGTTCAGGAAAAACTACCCTCCTGAACATTATAGGTACACTGGATGTGCCCTCTGAAGGGGAAGTACTTGTACTGGGAAAATCAGTCGGAAAACTGACGCCCAAGGAAGCCGCTGACATAAGGAAGAAAAGCCTTGGCTTTATTTTTCAAACGTACAATCTTCTACCGGTATATACGGTATACGAGAATGTGGAATTTCCCTTGCTATTGCTCGGATTGACAGAACAGGAACGCAGGAAGATGGTGGCAGAGGCCCTCGAATGGGTAGGCCTTGCTTCCAAAGCTGATTCCAGACCGGCACAGCTGTCAGGAGGGGAGTGCCAGCGTGTAGCCATTGCACGGGCGATGGTAAAAAAACCGTTTCTGGTGCTGGCCGATGAGCCCACGGCCAATCTGGATGCAGCCAACTCGCACCATATTCTTCAGACCATGGAGCTTCTGAACCGTGAACTGGGTACTTCCTTTCTCTTTGCCACACACGATGAGAAAGTAATTGGCTATGTGCGACGCAGGGTGAGACTTGACGACGGACGGCTGGCCGCCGATGAAATCGTAACCCCTAAATGAGGAGGAAAACATATGCTGGCTTTTAGACTTGCCTACAGAAATCTGACCGGAGCCGGATTGCGAACCTGGCTCAACGTCATAGTGCTTTCCTTTTCATACGTTGTGATTATCTGGCATAAAGGTTTTCTGGATGGGTGGGAACAGCAGGCCAAAACCGACATGATTATGTGGGAAACCGGAGGAGGTCATTTCTGGCACGAACGGTATGACCCGTATGATCCGTTTACTTTAACCGATGCCCATGATTCCCTTACTCCGGAACTTGCGCAGCTGGCAGCAGAAGGAAAACTTACGCCAGTACTTGTCTCTCAGGGAACGTTGTATCCCGATGGCAGAATGCTTCCGGTTCTTATCAAGGGAATAGATCCACGTCAACATATTTTGGCCATTCCATCCCAAAAACTCGATACGGCGCTTTCAGCTATTCCGGCTCTTGTTGGCAGTGAGATGGCCCGTAACGCGCGTCTTAAGGAAGGTGATATACTGACCATCCGCTGGAGGGATGTGAACGGTACGTTTGATGCGGCAGAAATTCAGATTGTCGGAATTTTTCAAACCACCGTTCCTTCTGTTGACATTGGCCAGGTTTGGATTCCCCTTTCCCGTCTGCAGGAAATGCTTCTGATGCCGGGGGAAGCTACCTTTCTTGTTCTTTCAGCACCTTCCGGCATGCTTCCTTCCGGGGGGAATTGGGTATTCCATCCCAGGGAAGAACTGCTGAAGAGTGTTGATGATATTATTAAAACCAAATCCGCAGGCGGAGCGGTATTGTGGATCATCCTCATGCTTCTGGCCATGCTGGCCATATTTGACACGCAGGTGCTGTCCATTTTTCGAAGGAGGAAAGAGATCGGTACGTATATTGCCCTTGGCATGACCCGCTGGCAGGTGGTTGGCCTCTTTACAGTTGAAGGTGCCATGCACTCCCTTCTGGCTGTTATTGTCGGTGCACTTTACGGAGTTCCGTTGCTGGCTATTCAGGCCGTAAAAGGACTATCACTTCCTGTTTCTTCCGGTGATTTCGGAATATCCATGGCCAGCAGAATCGTGCCTGTTTACAGCGCAGGGCTGGTGGCTGGAACCATTCTGATTGTGGTTATTGTTACCACCATTGTCAGTTTCCTGCCGGCGCGGAAAATAGCAAAAATGAGTCCTACGGATGCTTTAAAAGGAAAAATACAATGATACGTTTCCTGATAAAAGGTCTTTTGAGAGACAGGCAGAGAAGCCTGATACCAATGCTGGTAGTGGCCCTTGGAACAATGCTCACCGTGGTATTGCATGCCTGGATTACCGGAATTATGGGTGAAGGGATTGAAATGAACGCCCGTTTCGAATACGGGCATGTCAGCGTTATGACAAAAGGTTTTGCCGATAAGCATAATCAGACTCCCAACGAATATGCAATTACAGGCACCGACACAATTCTGAAGACATTGCAACAGCAATTTCCCGCTATTACATGGGTGCAAAGGATACGGTTCGGGGTACTAATCGATGTGCCCGACAGTCTGGGTGAAACCCGTGCACAGGGTCCTGCCGCCGGAATGGGTATCGATTTTTTTACCCCGGGGAGCGAAGAACCCCAAAGGCTGAACCTCCTTTCTGCCATCCGTCAGGGCCGGTTGCCGGAAAAACCGGGAGAGATTCTCCTGAGCGATGAATTTTGTTCTAAAATCAAACTGAAACCGGGCAATAAAATAACCTGTATTGCCACCACGATGATGGGAGGCATGTCGTTTGTCAACTATACTCTTGCCGGGACTGTTTCATTCGGTTCTCCGGCTCTCGATCGCGGTTTCATGATTGCTGACATCCGCGATGCTCAGTATCTGCTCGATATGGAGGATGCGGCCAGTGCAATTCTTGGCTTCTTCACCGCTTCAGGTTATGATACTGAATACGCCAAAGAAGTGAAAAAACGTTTCGAAACTCTCTATCCTCCTGCAGGTGGTGATCTTTTTTATCCTGTTATGCTGACTATGAATGACCAGCCACTGATGAACGTACTGCTTACCATGTCGTCTATGATGAGTGCGATTATTATTTCTGTCTTTGTGTTTGCCATGGCACTGGTTTTGTGGAATGCCGGCCTGTTGGGAGGTTTGCGCCGTTACGGCGAGGTGGGCATTCGCCTTGCGATGGGTGAAGAAAAAAAGCATATCTATACATCCATGCTGGCTGAGTCCTTTTTTATCGGTTTGGCCGGATCTTTCGCCGGAACCCTTATGGGGCTTTTCCTTGCGTGGATTCTGCAGACAAAAGGAATCGATATGACCTCGTCAATGAAAGGAATGACCTTGCTGATGAGTACCAACTTTCATGCCCGTATAACTCCGCCCGCCTACTATATCGGCTTTATCCCCGGAATTTTCTCAACCCTTCTGGGAACAGCCCTTTCGGGTATCGGAATTTACCGGAGGCAGACAGCAAACCTGTTTAAAGAATTCGAATCATAGCATATGAAAACACCATGGATTATTTTGTTAATGAGCGGTTTTGGCTCAGGAATATTGCCGGCACAACAGCCGGATGCCCATGAAATTCTCAACCGCATTGATAAAAATATGGTATCGGAAACCCGGGTGTTCACATCCCGGATGATTATTTACGGAACCAGAAATTCCCGTACTCTTGAACTTAAGACCTGGATAGCAGGCGAATCGAAATCGTTTTCGGAATACCTGTCCCCGCCACGTGAAAAAGGTACCAAGATGCTGAAACTGGACAAACAGCTGTGGATCTATTCGCCTGAGACCGACAGAATCATTCAGATATCAGGCCATATGCTGCGCCAGTCGGTAATGGGTTCCGATCTTTCCTACGAAGACCTGATGGAAGATGCCCGCCTGTCAGAAAAATACCAGGCAACCATCGCAGGGGAAGAAACACTGGATGACAGACCCTGCTGGGTGCTCGAACTGCGGGCCGTGGCGCCTGACATCAACTACCAGATGCGGAAATTGTGGGTCGACAAAGCCCGCTACATTCCTCTGAAGGAAGAAATGTACGCGAAATCGGGAAAACTTCTTAAACGAACCACTCTTTCTCAGGTCGAAAACATCGGAGGAAGATGGTTTCCCCGGAAGATTGAATTCAGGGATATGCTGAAAGAGGGCAAAGGGACAGAATTTATCATCGACGACATCCGCTTCAACGTGGAAATACCGGATTACATCTTCTCAAAATCCAATCTGAAAAAATAGCGGATTCGGCGAACTCAGATTTCCTGAGACGGTTTTCTTTTGCTTTTATTGTGTTTGATGAGGTCGGCTTCGAGGTAGAAAATAATTTCTTCTGCAATGTTTTTCGACTGGTCTCCGATGCGCTCCAGCCTTCTTACTACCGAAAGAAGGTGGAGAAGGGCAGGAATCTCTTCCGGGTTCTCCCGGATCAGTTCGGTAAAAGTATGGTAGGCTCCTTTGTTGATGGTATCGAGTTCTTCATCTTTCGAGAACACTACGCGTGAAAGGGTTGAATCACCGGTTTCAAAGGCACGCTGTATATCATGCAGCATGGTCAATGTCACGGCAAACATGGCAGGAACCCCTGATTTCTTTATAACCTCCGGGGGGAGTGGCTTTTCGAGATCGAGCACAATGTTGGCAATGGTCTTGGCATAATCTCCGGTTCGTTCCAGATTATAGGCTATTTTCAGCACGGAGAGTACAAACCTCAGATCAGCGGCTACCGGGGAAAAAAGTGCCAGGATGTTTTCGCACCCCAGGGTAATGTTCAGTTCAAAAGCATCAACCCTTTTTTCGTTCGCTTTGATTTCCATGGCCAGGTTCCGGTCATGATAATTCAGGGCTTCTTCTGCCTTGCTCACCTGGCTGATAACCAGGTTCCACATGCCAAGCAGGTTTTGTCTCAACTTTCCGAGTTCCAGGTCGAGATGGGTCGGAACCTCCGGATGTTCAGGTACGTATTGTTCGGGATTGATCGGCATTTTTGCTGTTTTTATTTTATAAGTAATCAGAAAAGGTATCTTCTTATCCGAACCGGCCGGTAATGTAATTTTGTGTCTTCGGATCTTTGGGATTGGTGAAAATATTGATTGTGGTATTATACTCAACCAGTTCGCCCAGATAGAAAAAGGCCGTATAATCGCTTACACGGGAGGCCTGTTGCATGTTGTGTGTCACGATAATGATGGTATACTTCTGCTTCAGGTGATGGATCAATTCCTCAATTTTTGCGGTTGAAATCGGGTCGAGGGCTGAGGCAGGTTCATCCATTAACAAAACGGAAGGTTCAACGGCCAGGGCACGCGCTATGCAAAGACGCTGCTGCTGGCCACCGGAGAGGGCAAAGGCTGATTTTCCCAGATCGTCTTTTACTTCGTCCCAGAGTGCAGCCTTTACCAGTGACTCATACACCTTTTCTTCAATGAACTTATGGTTCCTGACGCCATTCACCCGCAATCCGTAGGCAACATTTTCGAAAATGGATTTCGGAAAAGGATTGGGTTTCTGGAAAACCATGCCAACCTTTTTACGAAGTTCATCGGGTTCAATGCTTCTGTCGTAAATATCCTGTCCTTCCAGATAAATCTCTCCGTCAATCCGGACGTCGTCGATCAGGTCATTCATTCTGTTGAACAGCCTGATAAAGCTCGACTTTCCGCATCCGGAAGGGCCGATAAGGGCGGTAACCGTATTCCTTTCGGCCTTAAAACTGATGTTTTTCAGCGCATGAAATTCCCCATAGTAGAGATTCAGGTTCCTGGTCTCCAGAACAGGCGGTACAGAAGTCGTGCGCAGGAAGGTATTCTTTTCTTTTTGTTCTTCTTCGGTAACGAACATTACGTTTTGCATTTCTGAGATTTTACCAGTCGAATAAAAAACAGGGTAAAAGTACCTTTCCTTTGAAAATTCAGTATTAAACCAATGTTAATCTATTGTTAAATATTCGCAGATACAGTATAAAAGAGTGTTCATTGTGCCCAATCAAAACGTATATTGCAACCGGATGGTGAGAACATTGTCATTCAGATCTCCGGTATATCCTGAGAGGGCTGTTTTTTCATTTCTTACGATATCGTAATACAGCATCATTTTCAGATTCGTATCGTAGTGAAAGATATAGCCGAATCCATAGGTATCGTAACGGATATCGGCAGGAGAGAGGGTGGCAAAGGTGCCTGTACCGGCCGGTTTTCCTATTTCCTTTCCCCTGGCCCTGGTATCCGGATCATACACATCGTATTTAAAAACGAGCTGGTGTTTGGTTTGGAGGATGGTGTGCACAACGTAAACAAGTCCGCCGGCAAAAGGACGTTCCATGGCCGGAAGGGGAGGAGCAACCGTAGTGACAATGCCCGTAACCGGGTCGGCTTTGCTGACGGCTTTATCTTTTGGCAGAGAGGAGGGACTGACGGTGGTTTCCGATGTGCCTCCGTGGAGGCCGGTCAGGTATTCCCCCCTCACAAGGGTTGTTCCGAGAACGGTCTTTACTGATACCTGTCCGTTCATGCCATAATATATCCGCCTGCCGGAATACAGACTGCCGGTTGAATCGGGCAGAAAAACCCTGAAACCGTCGTCGGTGGTTGTAAGGTCTTTAAAATATTTTTCCGTTCCGCTTTGCCAGCGTCCGTTGTAGTAGGAAAGTCCAAGAGTCCAGGCGTTTCCCTTGCTCACGGAAACACGGCCGATAAAATCCTTGTGGGAGTCGAAATCAGAAGCGATGCCGGTTCCGTTGAAGAAGCCCGCATCCGCCTTGAACCAGCTCAGGCCTGAGCGGCTTCCGGGATGCACTGAAAGCATGATGCCGGCATCCCGTTCTCCGGGGAAGAGGGTCTGGTAAACCCTGGCCCTTTCGGGCGATTCCCTGACACTGGATGACATGGTAATTTCGTTTCCGAAGGGACGGTTAAACAAGCCGGCTGTTATAACAAAAGTGCGGATCCAGGGGTCAGTAAGCTGAAAATAAACGTCTTTCGGGGCAATTCCTTTTTCGGTTATATCAATCTGTGTAACAAATTTCGAGAGGTTTCCCGACCAGGTCATTTTCACCCTTCCGCGCCGTATCATGAAACGGCTGTCAGAGTTTTCAGGAAAATCACCACCGGCGAAGGATTTAATCCCTTCCTTTTCGGCTACCTGAAACTGCGTTTGCAGATAGCCCGAAAACTGAATCTTTTTTAGTAAACGGATGGTTTCATCGGTTCTGGCTATTGATTTAAAAAGGCTGTCGGCTGTTTTATCATCCTGTGCATTGACCTTCATGCCGGCAGGCCACAGCAGGACAGCGATGATAGCAGTTAAAATAAAGATTCGATTCATGTTGCTTTAATGTTTCTGCAAATAACAAGCCTGAATATTAACTGCATGTTAAATCTTTATTAGTGTAACATTAATTTTTAAGCTCAGAGGCTTGTTGTAAGCCCGACGAGGCTGGAAGGGAACATTGAAATGGTTTTGTCAGGTGTTTAATTGCATTTTTCCGTTTTGGCAAAATGCACCATGCGGAAAGGCGCTTAATTTTTACTATACAATCAGGTTTGAATCCACATTGCACATTTTTTGCTGAGCAATGTGCCCGGCGGGCCGCTTTCAATGCGTACCAGCAGGATTTGCCGGAGGCCGGCTTTGCAAGTCAGCCCGCAATACCCTAGTTTTTATCACTGTTATATGTATTATCCGAATTTTTACTATCACGTTTTGATTCACATATTGAAATGTTTTACAATTCTGATCCAATATTGAAGGCAAGGCATTATTGCAGAAAATGAACAAAAAAGAAAAACAAAAACCCTGAAGGGGTGGCATTACGTTTATAATATCGCCCCTTCGGGGTTCTGTGGCTTGATTCTGCAATAATATCGCCCTTTCAGTTTTTTTTATGGAATTTGGTTCTGAAAAATTTTTTGATGTAGGAAAGGCAAAACAAAAGCCTACCCGCTCTGCCCTGTCTACCCTGTTTAGCCTTTGCCTGCGCGCAGTAGCTTATCCTTAAGAAAAGGAATTTTTTTTAAGAAAAGGTATGAACCTATTGCTTATGCTTTAGTTATTAGCTTTCCTTTTTAAGTCAACCTTGTTTATGGAATTCGAAGCAAAACTAAAGCGAAACCGGAGGTTTCGAATTCCAATGTCCATGGTGGCAGCCATGGTGGGTAGAACGCTAAGTTTTTCAACACCGGAGGTGTTGAAGAGGATTGACTATAAAATTGTATCCTGGAGAAAAACAAAGGCCTGTAATTGTTTGCATTACAGGCCTTTTTCTTTTGTTCACGTGATCCAGCTGGGATTCGAACCCAGGACCCCATCCTTAAAAGGGATGTGCTCTACCTGCTGAGCTACTGAATCGGGTTCCGTTTTTCGGGGTGCAAATGTATAAACAATATTCAAATTTAAAAATTTTTTCTGGGGGGATGACAAAAATCATCTCCTATTTTTGTTGTTACAATCATAACATAAAATCTTTTTATGGTATATTTGACCCCCGATTTTAAAACCATTTTTCATGGACAACCGACTGCAGGAACTTACGGAAAAGATTTACAGAGAAGGCCTTGAGAAGGGCAATCAGGAAGCAGAGAAGATCATTTCGGCTGCCAAAGCCCAGGCAGAAGAGATTATAAAAAAGGCCAGGGCCGAAGAAATCCGCATTCTTGAAGAAGCCAAAAAAGCTTCCGCTGAAATGCGCGAAAATACTATGGCCGAGCTTCGGCTTTCCATGCGGCAGGCAATGAACAACCTGCGACAGGAAATTACTGACCTGATCAGCAAAAAGGTTACCTCCCAGGCTGTCAAAGGAATTCCCGACGATCCGGCCTTTATCCGCGACATTCTTCTGGCCGTTGCCGCCAACTGGTCGCCCGATAAATCCGGACGAACCGACCTGGTTGTTCTTTTGCCGGCATCACGCGAAAAAGAACTGCGTGAATATTTCCTCTCCAAAGCGACCGACCTGCTTAAGAAAGGACTGGAACTGAAATTCGACGAAAACCTCACATCAGGGTTTGAAATTACCCCGGCCGACGGATCCTTCCGGATCAGCTTTACCGATGAAGTATTTGAGAACTTCCTGCGGGATTATCTCAAGCCAAGGTTAATGGATTATTTATTTGAGAAATAGGACATGTTCCGGCGAGAATACCACTGTTTCGTTGCAGGACTGCCCGATTTGCTGTTTGACGAAGGAAAGATTACCCAGACCCTGGAAACCTTCCGGCAGGAATTGAAGGAAGAACTGCACCCCGCTGATTACCGGCTGGTTCATATGGTTTTTCTTCCGTACGACCATCAGAACCTGATCCGCTTCCTGAAAGACGGCTCAGACGATTTTGATGTACTCGGAAACTATGCGCCCGAAGATTTTGCCGCCGAGGTACAAAACCTCGATGCCATCATCCCGGAACCTTCGCGTATTGAACCCTACCTTGCCAGCCTGATCAGGCGCTGGTACGATGAAAATACCGACCGGTCACAGCTCGACCCGGAGCGGATGCTTCTGGAAGGGTATTACGCCATGATGGCTGAAGCGCCCAACGATTTTCTGCAGAAATGGTCGGCTTTTGACCTGACCCTTCGGAACATTGTAACGGCAGTGAATTGCCGGCGCTTCGGAAGGGAAATCGCCCCGGAGCTGATCGGCGATAATCCCGTTAACAGTCAGCTTGTGCGCAACCCGGCCCGCGATTTTGGCCTGGCTTCCGAACTGGACCAGATTGAAAAAATCCTGCAGATTTGTGAATTGCCCGACCTGCTGGAAAGAGAGAAAAAACTGGATTGGCTCCGCTGGGAATTTATCGACGAGGCCGTTTTCTTCCACTATTTTGATATAGAGAAGATCCTTGGCTACCTGCTCCGGTTAATGATCGCCCTGCGCTGGTTCCGCCTTGAACGACCCGCCGGCGAAAGCCTGTTCCGCGAATTGCTGGAAAAGATGGAAAAATCATATCAGTTGCCCGATGAATTTCACCGTAAAAAATAACCGATAGAATCAGATATGTTGACGCAAGGAAATGTTACCGGAATTATTGCAAACCTGGTCATTGTCAAAACCCATGGCCCTGTTGCGCAGAACGAAATCTGCTATATTAACCTGGACGGGGTTTTGCTGATGGCCGAAGTCATTAAGGTCATCGGCGACCTGGCCTATGTGCAGGTTTTCGAAAGCACACGCAATCTGAAAGTGGGTGCTCCGGTCGAATTTCAGGGTCATATGCTGGAAGTTACCCTGGGACCCGGCATTCTGTCGAAAAACTATGACGGACTGCAGAACGACCTGAACAAAATGACCGGCGTGTTTCTTCAGCGCGGAGAATATACCCCGGCCCTTGATGAGGGAACTATCTACCATTATGTTCCTCTGGCCAGGGTAGGGCAGACTGTACGTGCCGGCGACTGGATCGGGGAGGTAAGAGAAAACTGGATTCCCCACAAAATTATGGTCCCTTTCAAATTTCAGGGAACTTACAAGGTGAAGGAATTGCGCCCTGAGGGCGATTACCGCATCAGTGAAACCGTTGCCGTACTGGTCGACAGCGAAAACAAGGAACATCCTGTTACCATGGTGCAGAAGTGGCCGGTGAAAATCCCCATCAAGGCCTATCGCGAAAAACCAAGACCCTTCAAACTGATGGAAACAGGGATACGGGTAATTGATACCCTGTACCCGATTGTGGAAGGAGGTACCGGATTCATTCCCGGTCCGTTTGGTTGCGGAAAAACCGTGCTTCAGCACGCCTTGTCAAAACAGGCCGAAGCCGACATGGTCATTGTTGCCGCCTGCGGTGAGCGTGCCAATGAGGTGGTGGAACTGTTTACCGAGTTTCCTGAGCTGGAAGACCCCCGTACAGGAAGAAAACTGATGGAACGTACCACCATCATTGCCAATACATCCAATATGCCGGTGGCGGCCAGGGAAGCTTCGGTTTATACCGCCATGACCATTGCAGAATATTACCGCTCCATGGGCCTGCGGATCCTGCTGCTGGCCGACTCAACCTCCCGCTGGGCACAGGCACTGCGCGAAATGTCGAACCGTATGGAAGAACTTCCGGGTCCGGATGCCTTCCCGATGGACCTGCCGGCCATTATATCCAACTTCTATGCCCGTGCAGGCTTTGTGTATCTGAACAACGGCGAAACCGGTTCCATTACCTTTATTGGTACGGTTTCTCCTGCCGGTGGGAACCTCAAAGAGCCGGTAACGGAATCTACCAAGAAGGCAGCGCGCTGTTTCTATGCCCTCTCACAGCAGAGGGCCGACAGCAAACGGTATCCGGCCATTGACCCTCTGGAAAGCTATTCCAAGTACCTCGAATATGAAGAGGTGCAGGAATACCTCAAACACCATATTGCAGAAAACTGGCTTTCCAATGTGCTTCTGGCCCGCGATATTCTCCAGCGCGGAAGGGAAGTGGCTGAACAGATCAACATCCTCGGCGACGATGGTGTACCCATTGATTACCACGAGAAATTCTGGAAAGCCGAAGTTGTTGACTTTATAATCCTTCAGCAGGATGCGTTTGACAGGATCGACCAGTCAACCCCCCTGCCGCGTCAGGAATATATGCTCAACAAGGTGCTCGAAGTGTACCATACCCGTTTCCAGTTTGAAACATTCGAAGAGGTGGGTACCTTCTTCAAACGGATTATCAACCAGTTTAAGCAGATGAACTATTCCGAGTTCCAGTCGGAACAGTTCAAAAAGTATGAAGAAGAATTGCATGCCATTATCAACGAAAGAAAAATAGCGTGATGGAAAAGAAAGCTTTTCAGAAGATATACACAAAAATCACCCAGATTACCAAGGCAACCTGCAGCCTCCAGGCAACAGGAGTAGGGTATGATGAACTGGCCCTGGTGCATGGCCGTCTGGCCCAGGTGGTAAAAATTATCAACGACCAGGTTACATTGCAGGTATTCAGTGGCACCGAAGGCATTCCTACCAATGCCGAAGTGGTATTCATGGGGCATCCTCCTGTGCTGAGGGTGAGCGATGACCTGGCCGGCCGCTTTCTGGATGCCTATGGCGAACCCATCGACGGAGGCGGAGCTGTTCTGGGGCAGGAAAGGCAGATCGGAGGCCCTTCGGTGAACCCGGTGCGGCGCAAACAGCCTTCTGAACTTATTGCCACCGGTATTGCCGGTATCGACCTGAACAATACCCTCGTTACCGGGCAGAAGATCCCCTTCTTTGCCGACCCCGACCAGCCGTTCAATCAGGTAATGGCACTGGTGGCCCTCAGGGCAAAAGCCGATAAGATTGTGCTGGGAGGCATGGGACTTTCCAACGACGACTACCTGTTCTTCCGCAATGTGTTTGAAAATGCAGGAGCACTCGACCGCATAGTGGCCTTTATTAATACCACCGAAAATCCGCCTGTAGAAAGGCTTCTGGTACCCGATATGGCGCTGACTGCCGCCGAGTACTTTGCCGTTGACAAGAAAGAAAAGGTACTGGTTCTGCTGACCGACATGACCCTCTATGCCGACGCCCTTTCGATTGTGTCGAACCGTATGGACCAGATTCCGTCGAAAGACAGTATGCCCGGTTCATTGTACTCCGACCTGGCCAAGATTTACGAAAAAGCGGTTCAGTTCCCCGACGGAGGAAGCATCACCATCGTGGCTGTTACCACACTTTCAGGCGGCGATATCACCCATGCCATACCCGATAATACCGGCTATATTACCGAAGGTCAGCTCTTCCTGCGGCGCGATACCGAAATCGGTAAAGTAATCGTCGACCCCTTCCGGTCGCTGTCGCGTCTGAAACAACTGGTGATTGGAAAACAAACCCGCGAAGACCATCCCCAGGTGATGAATGCGGCTGTTCGTCTGTATGCCGATGCCGCCAATGCACGTACCAAACTGGAAAACGGCTTCGACCTCACCGACTACGACGAACGATGCCTGCGCTTTGCCAGGGAATACTCCGAAAGCCTGCTGGCCATTGATGTGAATGTCGATACCACTACCATGCTCAATATTGCCTGGAACCTCTTCAGCCGGCACTTTACCAAATCGGAAGTGGGTGTTAAAAACGAATTTGTTGAAAAATACTGGCCTAAGAACTGATAAGCAGGAGTTGCCATGGCTATTAAATTTCAGTATAATAAAACGGCACTTCAGGCACTGAACAAGCAGTTGCGCATCAGACAACGTGCACTGCCCACCCTTCAGAACAAGGAATCGGCTTTGAGGATGGAAGTGAAGCGGGCAAAAGACCGGATGCAGCAGCTCGAAAATGAACTGGAAGCACGGATTGCACAATACAACCATATGGCACGGTTGTGGAGCGAGTTTCGCCCCGACCTGATTGCCATAAAGGATGTCCGCCTTTCCATTAAAAAAATTGCCGGCGTTAAGACGCCCGTGCTGGAAGAAATTCTCTTCGAAACCCGTCCCTTTCATCTTTTCAGTCAGCCTTCCTGGTTTCTTGATGGTATTGAAATCCTCAAGGAGCTTGCTTCCATTGCCATCGAAAAGGAATTTTTCCGTTCCAAAATGGAACTCCTCGATTACGCCCGGAAGAAGACGACACAGAAAGTGAACCTGTACGAAAAGGTGCAGATTCCCGGTTATGAGGATGCCATCAGGAAGATTAAGCGCTTTATGGAAGACGAGGAAAACCTGTCCAAATCGGCTCAGAAAATCATTAAGCAACGTCAAATGCAAGTGGAGGTTCAGTCATGATTATTCCCATGCTGAAATATTCGTTCCTGATTTATCACCGGGAATACGATGAGTTCCTGAAAAAACTGCAGGATCTCGGCGTACTGCACATTCACTGGCGGCCAACAGGAGAGGATAATGAGACACTGCGGGAGCTTTTCAGAAAAATGAACCAGCTGGATAAGATCATCCGGTTGCTGAAAAAGAGGCAGCCCGGAGAATCTGCCCCGGTTTCGTTTGAGAATGCCTTTGCTCTGGCCGATGAGATAGCCGCTCTCCTGGAAGAGCGTGATACCATACGGATCAGGAAACAGCAGATTAAGAAAGATACAGACAGTCTGGAACCCTGGGGTGATTTCGACTGGAAATCACTGGAAAGGCTTGCAGAAGCCGGTATTCAAACGGCGTTTTTTATTTGTCCGGCCCGGCGGTTTCAGCCCGAATGGAACGAAAAATACCACATAGCTGAAATCAGCAATGTTAATGGACAGCTTCATTTTGTGGTATTTTACAAACCAGGGGAAGAAATCCTGATTGAAGCCGACCGTCCGCGGCTCCCGCACCGGAGTCTTTCGGAACTGCGCAGGGAAATGGAGATGCTGGAACAACGGGAAGCAGAAATTGAAAAGCGCCTTGATGAGGCCGTGCAGGGTATACCTCTTCTGGAAAAGGCATACCGGGAGATTGCTTCCGAATACCAGTATTATATGGCCCGGCAGGCAGGTACCCCGCAAGCATCCGATAAGGTGGTCGTGCTGGAAGGATACGTTCCGGCAGACCGCGAAAGTAAACTAACCGAATATCTTCAAAGTACCCCGGTTTTCTATTTCCGTGAGGAAGTGGATCCGGCCGACAGGAATGTGCCAATTCTTCTCAAGAACAATAAGTTTGCCCGTTTGTTCGAACCGATCGGCAAGCTGTTCTCCCTGCCGGCATACCATGAACTGGACCTGACGCCGTTTTTTGCACCATTCTTCATGCTCTTTTTCGGTTTCTGTCTGGGTGATGCAGGATACGGACTTCTGATACTCATTGCCGCAACGCTTTTTAAGAAACGTCTGAAACCGGAAATGCGCTCGCTGGTTACTCTGGCGCAGTTCCTCGGTGCAGCCACTGTTCTGATGGGAATTGTTACAGGTACCTTTTTCGGCCTCAATCTGCTCGACACAGGATATACCATCACTGCCCATTCTCTTGAGGTTTTCAGGCAGCAGAACATTCCGGCTGAAATTCTGGAGAAAATGACTTCCCTTGTCAACCAGCACTTTTCAGCCAGGGATGAATACATAGCCGCCCTGCAGAATACGCTGGGGCCTGAAGCTCTGGACAAATACAAGGGCATCCTTACGCGGTATGCGGAATCGGATTACCGTTTTATCAATTATTTCCGTTTTATCATGCTCGATTCCATGGGCATTTTCACTCTATCCCTCATTTTGGGTGCCATCCAGATTGTTTTCGGTATGTGCCTCAGAGCGGCCAATCTGATTATCCAGAAAGGGTTCAAATATGCCCTGTCAACCTTCGGATGGATATGGATTATCCTGAGCATTGCCTTTTTTATGCTGGGCAGTAAAGCAGGATGGTTCAGCCAGGAAGCAGTTAAACCTTTTATGTACGCTTGCCTGGGAGCAGGAGCGGTGCTTGTTTTCTTTTTCAATAATCCTGACAAAAACGTTTTTGCACGGGTGGGACTCGGAATCTGGGATTCATACGGAGTGGTAACCGGTATTTTCGGCGATCTGCTTTCCTACATCCGTCTGTTTGCGCTGGCCATGTCAAGTTCTATCCTCGGATTTGTTTTCAACGCCATCTCGCTGCAATTGCTCAATATTCCCTACATCGGATGGCTGTTTTTCCTCCTTCTTCTGGCGGCAGGGCATACGCTGAACCTGTTGCTTTCGGCTCTGGGAAGCTTTGTCCATCCCATGCGTCTTACCTTTGTGGAATTTTACAAAAATGCCGGTTTTGCCGGTGGCGGAAAAGAATATAAACCATTTTCAAAATTATCAACTAACACATAATTCTATGAATGCTGTAGTATCAAATGCACCTGTTATTATTGCCTACATTGGTCTGGCACTGATGGTTGGCTTATCAGGAATCGGCAGTTCCATCGGAGTTGTTATGGGTGGCAATGCTACCATTGGGGCCTTGAAAAAAAATCCGGATGCTTTCGGAAGCTATATGTTGCTGAGTGCTCTTCCGGGTACCCAGGGGTTGTATGGGTTTGCCGGTTTTTTCATTATTCTGAATAAGGGAGTAATCACTCCTGAGATGGCTATGGGTACAGCAATTGCCATTCTTGCGGCGGGTCTCGCCCAGGGTTTTGTGTGTCTGATCTCAGCCCTCAAGCAGGGCCAGGTCTGCGCCAACGGTATTGCTGCCATAGGAAGCGGTAACGATGTGTTCGGAAACACCATGATTCTTGCTGTGTTCCCCGAGCTGTATGCTATTATTTCCTTTGCTGCTACCTTCCTTATCAGCGCAAAACTTTGAGAATCTGCAAGGCAGAAAAAGCCGGTATGCAGGGAAATACCTGGATTCCGGCTTTTGTGCTTTTTACCGGCCTGTGCAATACATCAAAAATTCACAATTCCATCAAAACCCTGAGCCCGGAACACAGAAAACCCCGAACCTTTAAAAATAAATCCTGTTGTTTATGAAGCGTGGTTTTGCCTCCGACAACAATGCCCCCGTGCATCCGTTGGTTATGGATGCCCTTCAGAGGGTCAATGAAGGGCATTGCATTGCTTACGGTGACGATCCGTATACCGGACGTGCCGTTGCAAAAATGAAAGAAATCTTTGGCGCTTCGTGTGAGGTCTTTTTTGTCTTTACCGGAACCGCCGCCAACGTGCTGGGTTTAACTGCCGCCACCAGGCCTTTTAATTCCGTTATATGCGCTGAAACGGCCCATATTCATACTGATGAATGCGGAGCTCCCGAACGGTTTACCGGATGCAAAATTCTTTCTATTCCTACCGGAAACGGCAAAATAGCACCCGATCAGGTTGCCAGGTATCTTCACGGATTTGGATTTGAACACCATTCCCAGCCGGGCGTCATTTCCATTACCCAGGCAACGGAAATGGGCACGGTGTATTCCCTGCAGGAGATCAGGGAACTGGCCGATATGGCGCATGCACACGGCCTGATGCTGCATGTCGACGGAGCACGGCTGGCGAATGCGGCTGTTTCGCTTTCCTGCTCTTTCGGAGAGATGATCGCCGGCACCGGAGTGGATATCCTGTCATTTGGCGGAACCAAAAACGGCCTTATGTATGGTGAGGCCATTGTATTTCTCAACAGCCGCCTGGCAGAAAATTTCAAATACATCCGGAAACAGGGGATGCAGCTTGCCTCAAAAATGCGGTATATGGCGGCGCAGTTCGATGCTTACCTGACCAATGATTTGTGGAAAAGCCTGGCAGAACATGCCAATTCCATGGCGCAGTTACTCGAAAAGGAAGTGCGGAAAATACCGGGAATCGAAATTACCCAGCCCGTGCAGGCAAACGGTGTTTTTGCCATTGTGCCTCCTGAAGTGATTCCTCTTCTGCAAAAGGAATATTTTTTCTATGTTTGGGATGAAATGCGGTCAGAAGTCAGGTGGATGTGCTCCTGGGATACCACCGAGGAAGACGTGCTCGGCTTTGCTGAAATATTGCGTAAAACAATGGATAGCAGAAAATAAAAACCGCCGTATGCTCCGGATGAATATCCGTCTTTTTTTTCAACATGCCCGCCTCCTGAACGGTAAAGGATTACTGACTGCTTTTTTGATTGCATCTGGTATTTGCTTTCTGGACGTTTCCTGTACAGGTGACAATGCCTGCAAGCAATCCAGGGATGTTTATCTGGTGGTTTCCTTCCGGACCACCTTTCCCAAAACCGAACATGATACCACACTGCCCGATCTTACCGTGTACGGCCTGACGCGCTCCGATTCCCTGCTGTACGATTCGGCCCGCGTCAGCAAGGTATCGCTGCCGCTGAATCCCTCATCCGATACAACCGGATTTGTTTTTTCATGCAGGAATGCCGCTGATACCTTTATGGTGGTGTGCACGAGGCAACCTCATCTGCTTTCCTATGAGTGTGGTTTTGTAATGTATTACAGGCTGATTCAGGTTTTTTTACGGGGCAACCTGGCTGACTCCCTGCGCATCATACAATCTGATGTAACAACCGATCATGGTACGAATATCCATCTGTATTTTTAGTTTTCTGATTCTTTCCTGCCTGCCTGCAAAAACCCAGAAGGATACACTGCGGCGGGCATGGGTAGGGCTGGATATTCTGCCTTTTGCCGAAAGCATATATGGCAGTAAGGAGAATGCGGTTGAACTTTTCGGCAGTTACCGTATAGGGAAGAACAGGTATGCTGTTGCGGAGGGGGGTATTTCGTCAGCAAAATACGATGGATCCAATTTCAGGTATGCTTCCGCGGGGTGGTTTGCCAGGGGAGGGGTGGATTTTAATGTGCTCGGACGGGACAGGTTTCCGGGCAACGACCAGATTCTTATCGGGCTACGGTATGCTTATTCGTCCATGCATTATCGGGCTGAGGAGGTGCAGATTCCTGCCGGATACTGGCCGGCCATGGCAACCGAGATCAGTCAGGTTTCATTTGGGAGTCACTGGCTGGAGGCCAGGGCGGGGATCCGTGCGGAGGTGTTTCCGCATTTCTTTATTGGCTGGTCGGTGGCAGGACGTGTGCTTCTGTATTCGGGTCATCCGGCGTCTATGGAACCCTATGTAATACCGGGCTTCGGTAATGGAACCCGAAAGGCAAATGCGGGTTTCGGGTATTTCGTTTGTCTGAATTTTTAAACAAAACGCTTTTTGTTAATTTCGTACCACATTCCAAACAATGAAAAGCCTATGTTCGTCAACTGTGTTTATGTTCACGTGAAGCAGGAACATCTTCCTGAATTCATTGAAATAACTAGAAAAAATCATGAGGGATCCAGAACGGAACCCGGCAACCTTCGTTTTGATGTATTGCAACAGTTTGATGATCCCACCAGGTTTCTCCTTTACGAAGTGTGGGATACCGAAGAAGCCGCAGCAGCTCATAAAAATACCCCACATTATCAGGAATGGAAGGCCGCTGTGGAAAACTGGATGGAATCTCCGCGCAAAGGCGTAAAACACAGGGTAATTTGCCCGTCAGACCGTTCAAAATGGTAAAACCGTTTCAGATAGCCAGAATACCTTTTCTGACCTTTGGTCCCGGGAGCCGAAAAAAGGTTGTTTCCCTTACCGGCCGGTTCGGAAAGAATGTTTTGCTTGTCACCGGTTCCGCATCCCTTCGGCGCTCAGGCTTTCTGGACGAAATCGAAACTGCATTGACAAAGGAAGGCTTTCACCTTGCCCATTATTCTGTGAAAGGGGAGCCCTCACCCTCTTTGATTGACCAGATTGTTCATGACAACATTCCCTTCCGCCCGGAGGTTGTGGTAGCTATCGGGGGAGGCAGTGTTCTGGATACCGGAAAAGCAATATCAGCAATGCTTCCCATAGGAGAAACGGTGATGCATTATCTCGAAGGAGTGGGCACAAAACAGCATCCCGGTACAAAAATACCCTTCATCGCAATGCCCACCACAGCGGGTACCGGTAGCGAAGCCACCAAAAATGCCGTCCTTTCTGAAGTGGGAGAAAAAGGGTTCAAGAAATCCTTGCGCCACGACAATTTTGTTCCCGATGCCGCCCTGCTGGACCCGGAATTAACCTATGATTGTCCGCCGGAAATAACCGCCGCTTCGGGAATGGATTGCCTCACCCAGCTCATCGAATCCTATGTTTCCTTGGCAGCCAATCCGTTTACCGATGCTCTTGCCCTGCCGGCTATACGGGATGTGTTTCATTACCTGCCGGAGGTTTACCGCCAACCCCGTTCCGAAGAGGGGAGAAGTGCCATGTTGTATGCGGCCTATATTTCGGGCATTACACTTACCAATGCCGGGCTGGGGACTGTTCATGGCATTGCCTCCGCACTGGGAGGTCTGGCGCTGATACCCCACGGAATTCTCTGTGGTACCATCATGGCTGAGGCAAACCGGATTACCATCAGCAAATTGCTGGAAAACGCACCGGAGTCCATAGCAATGAAGAAGTACATTCAGCTGGCAGAGCTAATTTCCGGAGAGCAGAACATTTCCCCCCGGCGCTGTGCAGAAATTTTGCCGGAATTTCTGGACAACCTGACTTCATCATTACAATTGCCACGGCTCAGTGCACTCGGCATTACAAAAGAGATCCTGGTTTCGTCAGCCAAAAGTACGGAGAACAAGAACAATCCTGTACCTCTTTCAGAGAATGAAATCAGCGAACTTCTTTTGAAGAGGTTTTGAAATTTTTTTGTACTATTTTTACACTAAAATATCTTTTAATCTTAAATTGCATGACCCTGGAACAAAAATATCAAACACTGCAGAACATTCTGAAAGATATGGGCAGTGTTGCCGTGGCCTATTCCGGAGGCGTGGACAGTACTTTTCTGCTGAAAGCTGCGTTTGATGTTTTAAACAACGATGCCATAGGCATTCTGGCCGTCAGTCCGAGTTTTCCTTCGAGGGAATATCAGCGGGCAGTTGAAACGGCCGAAATGATAGGAGCGAGACTGGAGATTATCCATACAAATGAAATGGACAATCCTGATTACACCAGCAATCCTGTAAACCGCTGCTATTTTTGCAAAAGCGAACTTTTTGAACGCATAGCGGAGATAGCGGCATCGGGGAAGTACCGAAATATGGTGGACGGCTCCAATATGGATGACCTGTCGGATTACAGGCCAGGCCTAAAGGCAATACGCGAAAAGGGAGTGAGAAGTCCTTTACAGGAAGCCGGCCTTACCAAAGCCGAAATCAGGGAGCTTTCACGTTCCCTGGGTTTACCTACCTGGGATAAAGATGCACTGGCCTGTTTGTCGAGCCGTTTCCCTTTTGGCGAAAAAATTGAACTATGGAAACTGAAGATGGTGGATCAGGCTGAAACCTATCTTTCCAGCCTCGGGTTTCATAATATCCGGGCAAGGCATAGCGGAAAATCGGTAAAAATCGAAGTTGATCCTTCGGAAGTTGACCGTTTGCTGAGCCCGGAAATTCGCATTCCGCTGTTGCAGTTCTTCAAAGAAATAGGGTATACCACCATATCGGTTGACCTTGAAGGCTATCAGCCCGGAAAACTGAGCAAATCGCATAAAAAAGAATACCATGAAACTAACTGATAAGAAATGCCTGCCCTGCGAGGGAGGTATGCCGCCTCTTGCCTCTTCCGAAATTTCCCGTCTGAAGGCTGAAATCTCTCCCGGTTGGGAAGTTGTTAACCAGCATCATCTGGTTAAAACGTTTTATTTTGTGAACTTTCGCCACACCTTTGATTTTGTGACAAAGCTTGCTGAACTGGCAGAAACCGAAGGGCATCATCCGGTAATCCATATTTACTATGATAAGGCCGTGGTGGAAATCTGGACCCATGCCATTGATGGCCTTTCAGAAAATGATTTTATTCTTGCTGCCAAAACGGATCTGCTCCTCAGTAAATAAATGTTTAAACTATTGGTTACCTGTTAGTTGTGAGCAAAATACCGATTTGTTTCAGCTTGTCCCGGCGGGATTATCAACACAATGAACAGTTAATTGTTAAAAATCATTTGATTTTTTCAAAAAAAAAACTGAATTTTGCGCCTGCATTTGAAAAAGGGTATAATCATGTCACAAGTTTGCCAGATTACAGGAAAGAAGAAGATGGTAGGGAACAATGTTTCTCACTCCAGGCGCAGGACCAAAAGAGTATTTAAACCCAATCTTCTCACCAAGCGTTTCTTTCTCGAAGATGAGAACCGCTGGATAACGCTGAAGGTTTCTGCTGCCGGCATGCGTGTAATTGCCAAGAAGGGTCTGCGTGCTGCGCTTGAGGATGCACGTGCCAAAGGTTTTATTGACACAATTTAAACGAATTACGATATGGCGAAGAAAGGAAACAGGGTTCAGGTCATTCTCGAATGCACCGAACATAAAGATAGCGGATTACCCGGCATTTCGAGGTATATTACTACCAAGAACAGGAAGAACACCCCTGACCGCCTCGAACTGAAGAAGTACAATCCGATTCTGAAAAAGTATACTATTCACAGGGAAATCAAATAACTGATACACTATGGCAAAGAAAGTTGTTGCTACGCTGAAGACCGGTTCCGGTAAGGAATATACCCGGGTTATCAAAATGGTAAAATCGCCCGACGGACAGTATTCCTTCAGGGAAGAAATTGTCCATAAGGAACACGTAAAAGATTTTTTTGCATCCAAATAACTGATATTCACATTGCAGAAAAGGCTTTCTTTGGCAAAAGAAAGCTTTTTTTGTCTTATATCACCGGGTATGATTTTTTTCAGCAGAGAGAGGAAAGAGTCGCTCGTAAGGGGGCTCGACAAAACCAGGGAATCCCTTTTTCAGCGGATTGCCAGGGCAATTACCGGTAAATCGCATATTGACGACGAAGTACTGGCCAACCTTGAAGAAGTGCTCATCGCCTCGGATGTGGGAGTAGATACCACCATCCGCATCATCCGAAGGCTGGAAGAGAGGGTGGCCCGTGAGAAGATTTCCGGCATTGATGAACTGAACCGCATTCTCATGGAAGAAACAGTAGCCCTGCTTGCCGAGAATCCGGCGGGCAGTGCAACGGATTTTGCTTCTCCGCTTCCTTCCGTTCCCTATGTGATTATGGTGGTGGGTGTGAACGGGGTAGGGAAGACCACAACCATCGGGAAACTGGCCTGGCATTATACCCGGGCAGGGAAAAAAGTATTACTTGGTGCAGCCGATACCTTCAGGGCGGCAGCCATCGACCAGCTTGCCATCTGGGCCGAGCGGTCGGGAGCGGAACTCATCCGTCAGCAAATGGGCGCTGACCCCGCTTCTGTGGCCTTCGACGCATTGAATGCGGCAAAAGCCCGGGGAGCCGATGTGGTCATTGTCGATACGGCAGGGCGTTTGCACAACAAAATTAACCTCATGAACGAACTTTCGAAGGTCAGGAAGGTCATGCAGAAAGTTATCCCTGACGCTCCGCACGAGGTGCTTCTGGTTCTTGACGGTTCAACAGGCCAGAACGCCTTCGAACAGGCAAAAGAGTTTACCAGAGCTACCGAAGTGACGGGAATCTGCATTACCAAACTCGACGGAACTGCCAGGGGAGGTGTGGTAATCGGCATTTCTGACCAGTTTAAAATACCGGTTAAATTTATCGGGGTAGGTGAAAAAATTGAAGACCTGCAGGTTTTCGACCGAGTAGAATTTGTGCAGTCGCTCTTTGAACCAAAAAAATAATGAAAACCAATCCGCTGCGGTCTTCCGGCATAAACATCGTTACCCTCGGATGTGCGAAAAACATAGTTGATTCCGAGCATCTTGCAGCCCGCCTGCGCGCAAATCAAATCCATGTTCAATACGATGCCGACCTGGATGCCCTGCCCAATCTGATTATCAATACCTGCGGATTCATCAATGATGCCAAACAGGAAAGCATAGATGTCATATTACGTGCCATCCGTGCCAAAGAGCAGGGAAAAATCCGCCGGCTTGTTGTAATGGGATGTTTGTCGGAACGGTACCGGAAAGAACTGGAGCAGGAAATCCCTGAAGTAGATGAATACTTTGGCGTCAATAATGTAACTGATATTATCCGCTACTTTGGTCTGGATCTTCAGAGGGAGCTGACAGGAGGGGAGAGATATCTCCACAATCCAGCTCATTATGCCTGGCTGAAAATTTCGGAGGGATGCGACAGGCGATGTGCTTTCTGTGCCATTCCGGCGATTCGTGGCAAGCATACATCGGTACCGATAGAAAACCTGCTGAAGGAAGCCCGCTTTATGGCATCGGAAGGAATGAAGGAACTGATCCTGATCGCCCAGGACCTGAGTTCGTACGGAGTGGATTTATACGGACGAAAAGAATTACCGGCACTTCTGGAAAAACTGACGGAAATTGACGGAATTCAATGGATAAGACTGCACTACCTGTATCCGGCAGGATTTCCGAAGCGGATTGTTCCGATAATCAGGAATCATGAAAAAATCTGCCGTTATCTTGACCTTCCCGTTCAGCATATCAGCGACACAGTGCTGCGGAGGATGCGGAGGGGAACCAGCGGAAAAGCCATCCGTAACCTGATCGGTTATCTCCGGCATGAAATACCGGATCTTACCCTGCGCACCACTCTGATTGTAGGTCATCCCGGGGAAGGAGAAAAGGAATTTTCCGAGCTGGAAGCTTTTGTGCGGGAAGTAAGGTTTGAAAGGCTGGGCGTATTTTCCTATTCACACGAAGAAGGAACCTATGGCGGTATCCATTATGCAGATGAAGTTCCCGGGGAGGTAAAACAGGAACGTCTGCAGAGGATTATGGAAATTCAGAGGGATATCAGCACGGAGAAAAATCAGGCCATGATCGGCAAAAAAATTACTGTTCTGATTGACAGAAAGGAAGAAAACGGATACATTGGCCGGACAGCAGGAGATTCACCAGAGATTGACAATGAAGTATTTGTTGTTTCGGAGCAAAAGCTGATGCCCGGAAGTTTTGTTCCGGTTCTCATTACCGGTGCCGATGCCTATGACCTGGAAGCAGTTTTGGTGGATGGGTCAAATCCTTTGCAAGGCCGGAGGCGTTGAAGAAACCTACGCTATTAAACGCCTTCGCTTTCCTGTTTTCCGGCTCCCTCCCTGATTTCTGAGGTTTCGCCCACATGGACGGTAATATCAAGCTCGTCCTTGTCCTTGGTATAGCTGACAAAAATCGTATCTCCCTCCCTGATGACGGCTTTGATAATAACCTCGGCCATCGGGTCTTCGAGGTATTTCTGGATAGCGCGTTTCAGAGGGCGGGCGCCGAACTGGATGTCGTATCCTTTCTCAATCAGAAAGTCCTTGGCTTCGTCGGCAACTTTAACCTTGTACCCCAGCTGATTGATACGCTCATAGAGGCCGGCCAGCTCAATATCGATGATTTTGTAAATATCCTCTTTGGTAAGCGTATTGAAAAGCACCACATCATCCACCCTGTTAAGGAATTCAGGGGCAAAGGTTTTCCGCAGAGCACTCTGGATGACGCCTTTGGCATATTCGTTCATTTTGGCCGCATTGTTGGAAGTGCTGAATCCTATGCCCTGTCCGAAATCTTTCAGCTGGCGCGTACCGATGTTGGACGTCATGATAATAATGGTATTCTTGAAGTCCACGCGCCTGCCCAGGCTGTCGGTAAGCTGTCCGTCGTCGAGCACCTGCAGGAGGATATGAAATACGTCGGGATGGGCTTTTTCAATTTCATCCAGAAGGACTACCGAATAAGGTTTACGGCGCACTTTTTCAGTAAGCTGTCCGCCTTCTTCGTACCCTACATATCCCGGAGGAGCTCCTACCAGGCGGCTGACGGAGAACTTCTCCATGTACTCGCTCATGTCGATCCGGATCAGGTTATCCACCGAATCGAACAGGTATTTGGCAAGGACCTTGGCAAGCTGTGTTTTCCCTACGCCGGTAGGGCCAAGGAAGATGAAACTTCCGATGGGCTTATTGGGGTCTTTCAGTCCGGCCCGGTTTCTCTGAATAGCCTTGACAACCTTGGCAATGGCTTCATCCTGCCCAACCACTTTTCCCCTGAGTTCTTCCGCCATATGCAGGAGCCGGGTACCTTCCGTCTGGGCAATGCGCTGAACCGGCACACCGGTCATCATTGCCACCACTTCGGCCACTTTATCGGCATCAACGATTTCTTTGTTTTTGCTCAGTTCTTTTTCCCATTTCTGTTTTTCTGTCTCGAGTTCCTCGAGCAGTTGTTTTTCCTTATCCCGGAAACTGGCAGCCTTTTCAAAGTTCTGGTTTTTTACTGCCTTGATTTTTTCCTTTTTGGTTTCTTCAATGATTTTCTCGAGGTGAAGAATTTTCTCGGGTACCCTGATATTGGAAATATGTACGCGTGAACCGGCTTCATCCAGGGCATCGATAGCCTTATCGGGCAGGTGGCGGTCGCTGATATAGCGCATGGTAAGCTTCACACAGGCTTCGATGGCTTCGGGCGTATAAATGACATTATGATGTTCTTCGTAACGCTCCTTGATATTGTTAAGGATCTCGATGGTTTCCTCGTACGAAGTAGGTTCCACCAGAACCTTCTGGAATCTTCGTTCGAGGGCTCCGTCCTTTTCGATATACTGCCGGTATTCATCCAGGGTGGTAGCTCCGATGCACTGGATTTCACCGCGTGCAAGGGCCGGTTTGAGCATGTTGGCGGCATCGAGCGAACCGGAAGCGCCGCCCGCACCAACAATGGTATGGATTTCGTCAATAAACAGAATGACATTGGGTGTTTTCTGAAGCTCATTCAGGATGGCTTTCATACGTTCCTCAAACTGTCCCCTGTACTTGGTGCCGGCAACGATAGAAGCCAGGTCGAGGGTTACCACTCTTTTCCCGAAGAGTACACGCGAGACTTTCCGTTTGACAATGCGCAGGGCAAGTCCTTCAACGATAGCCGATTTTCCCACTCCCGGTTCACCGATGAGTACCGGGTTGTTTTTCTTTCTGCGGCTCAGTATCTGTGCCAGCCGTTCAATTTCCCTTTCACGGCCAACAATGGGGTCAAGTTTGTTTTCTTCTGCGGCTTTGGTCAGATCCACCCCGAAATTATCGAGAACCGGAGTTTCGGAGGAAGATTTTGATGAACTTCCCGGCCCCGGACGTGAGGTACCAAACGGAGTCCGTTCGTCGTCGTCATCATTGGAAAAATCGGAACTGGCTTCAATTTGCAGATGCTGCAGCTCTTCACGGGCATTGTCGTAGAAGATATCCATTTCGTTCATGATGCGGGTGGCCAGGCCATCTTCATCTTTGAGAATGGCCAGTAAAAGGTGCCCCGTGTCAATTGTCTTGTTGTTCAATGCCTTGGCTTCGAGGTATATCAGCTTAAGAATGCGCTCTGAGGATTTCAGCAGGGGAAGATTTTCTGCTTCACCGGTTTGCAAGGGGCGTTCCGACTGAATTTTCTTTTCAATGGCCTTTCTGAGCTCGAACAAATCGGCTCCCAGGTTGATCAGAACCTCAATAGCCATCCCTTCTCCGTCGCGCAGAATGCCCAGCACCAGGTGCTCAGGGCCTATATAATTGTTTCCCAGGCGGATGGCTTCTTCCCTGCTGTAGTTCAGTACATCTTTAATACGTTGTGAAAATTTAGAATCCATATTTACTCCTTCGTGTCATCAAATATATGCAAAGATAGCTAAAAATGAGGACGATTTTTAAACATATCGTGTTAATAATAAACAATTAATCGCTGAAAAAGCTCACGGAATTTCATTATCTTCGTGCCGCCAAACAGGAATTTGTGATTCTTCATGATGGTTGGCAAAAGACCGGAAAAAAAACCGGCAAAGGATAAAACGGATTACACCGGATGAGTGATCAATAAGTCTGGTATGGGCTGTTTCCTGTTCAGTTACAGGGGAGGGCTCACCGGGAAAACAAAAATATGGATAGGAAGCAATGAGTGAAGGCGAAAAAATTATCAGAGTTAACATTGAAGAGGAAATGAAGACCGCCTACATCGATTATTCGATGTCGGTTATCGTATCGCGTGCTCTTCCTGACGTTCGTGACGGGCTGAAACCGGTTCACCGAAGGGTTCTGTATGGAATGTCTGAACTGGGGCTGTTTTCCAACCGGCCCTATAAGAAATCGGCACGTATAGTAGGGGAGGTGCTCGGTAAATACCATCCCCACGGTGATTCATCGGTATATGATGCCATGGTGCGCATGGCCCAGCCATGGTCGCTTCGTTATCCCCTGGTTGACGGGCAGGGCAACTTTGGCAGTGTGGATGGCGACAGTCCGGCAGCCATGAGATATACAGAGGCCCGGTTGCAGAAAATTGCCGAAGAAACCCTTGCTGACATTGATAAAAATACGGTCGATTTTCAGCTCAACTTTGATGATTCACTGGAGGAGCCAACAGTTCTTCCTACCCGGTTACCGGTTCTTCTGGTGAACGGGGCTTCAGGGATTGCTGTAGGGATGGCTACCAATATGCCTCCCCATAATCTGCGCGAAGTGGTGGATGCTATTGTGGCATATATCGACAACAATGATATTACCACCGACGAGCTGATGCAGCATATTAAAGGGCCTGATTTTCCGACCGGCGGCATTATTATCGGCCGCAGGGGAATCAGGGAAGCTTACGAAACCGGTCGTGGGAAAATAACCATACGGGCCCGCACCGAAATCGAAACGACCCATAGCGGAAGGGCCAGGATTGTGGTAACCGAAATACCCTATCTGGTGAACAAGGCAGAACTGATTCAGAAAACGGCTGCCCTTATCAATGAAAAGAAAATTGAAGGAATATCGTATATAAACGATGAGTCTGACCGGAACGGGCTTCGTATTGTTATCATCCTGAAAAAGGAAGCGGTGGCCAATGTTGTTCTGAATAACCTGTTGAAGTACACACAGTTGCAGACAGCTTTCAATGTCAACAACATTGCTCTGGTCAACGGTCGCCCGCGGTTGCTGAACCTTAAACAGCTGATCGGATATTTTGTCAAGCACCGGCATGATGTGGTTGTCAGGCGTTCGCAATTCGAACTCGATCAGGCCGAAAAGAAGAAACATATACTCGAAGGATTGCTGATTGCCCTCGACCACCTCGATGAAGTAATCCAGCTGATTCGCTCATCGGCCACGCCTGACATTGCGCGCGACGGACTGATGACCCAGTTCGGTCTCAGTGAAGCCCAGGCAAAAGCCATTCTTGAACTTCGCCTCCAGCGCCTGACTGGTCTGGAACGCGATAAAATCCGTGAAGAACACAATGAGCTTGTAAAACTGATTACCTACTTGCAGAGAGTGTTAAGTGAAGAGCCTTTGCGGATGCAGATTATCAAGGATGAGTTGCTTGAACTGAAGGAAAAATATGGGGATGACCGGAGGACTGAGATAACGCACGATGCCGATGAATTCAATCCCGAAGATTTCATCGCCAACGAACCTGTGGTGATTACCCTGACGCACATGGGATACATCAAACGTACATCCCTGACCGAATTCCGTACGCAGAGCAGGGGAGGGAAGGGCAGTAAAGGAAGCGATACGAGGGAGGAAGATTTCGTGGAATACCTCTTCAGTGCCACAACACACAATACCATGCTCTTTTTTACCGAAAAGGGCCGTTGTTTCTGGCTGAAAGTGTATGATATTCCCGAAGGGTCCAGATCGTCCAAAGGGAGGGCCATTCAGAATCTGATCCTTATTGAACCCGACGATAAAATTAAGGCGTGTATTAATGTGAAAACGCTGGAAGATGAATCCTATGTAAAAAGCCATTATATTGTTCTGGCAACGCGAATGGGAACCATAAAAAAGACCACCCTTGAAGCTTATTCACATCCCCGCCAGACAGGTATCAATGCAATCAATATCAGGGAAGGGGATGTGCTGATCGATGCCCAGTTGACCAGCGGAAACCATGATATTCTCCTGGCGGTCCGTTCCGGCCTTGCCATTCGTTTTAACGAACAGAAAGTCAGGCCTGTAGGACGCAATGCCTCCGGAGTAAGGGGCATTAAAATTGGTCCGGATGATGAAGTAGTGGGAATGGTGTGTACAAAACAATCGGATGTTGATATTCTGGTGGTTTCAGAAAAAGGCTACGGCAAACGCTCAGCGCTCGAAGATTACCGCATTACAAACCGGGGCGGCAAAGGGGTCAAGACGATGAAAATCACTTTAAAAACTGGACCTCTGGTTGCCATTAAGAAAGTTACCGATGAAAAAGATTTAATGATTATTAACAAATCCGGTTTAACCATTCGCCTTGCCGTTGCCGATCTTCGTGTCATGGGCAGGGCAACCCAGGGCGTGCGGCTGATCAACCTTAAAGAAGGGGAAAGCGTGGCGGCCGTGGCAGTTGTTCCCAAGAGTGAAGAAGAATTGCCGCAACCCGACCTGCCGGAGGACGGAAGCCCGGTATTGAACTGATTTTTTGATACTTTTTTGATTTTGGTTACAGGATTTGTATTTTTGGCGAGATTTTTGAACAGAAATTTATAAACAAAACCAACATTACAATTTGAATACAATATGAAACGATTTGTCCTTCTGACGATTGCGGTTATTACCGGCCTGACACTCAGGGCACAAATGACTGCTCCTACGGTAAATTACGGCGCCTATGAGAAGAAAGTTCAGAAAAGCGACGCCGACATCCAGGATCCTAAAAAATCTGAAAATCCAAAAACATGGATTAGCAGGGGATCTCTCTTTCAGGAGATTTACGAGCTGAACAACATCAAATTCCTTCAGAAAGGCGCTGATGAAAAGCAGATACAGCTCATCTTCTTTAATCCGCAGAAAAAAGAAACCCTGCAGTTTCCCAACGGGATTGTTCAGGAAAAACTGATTTATGACGGAATAACCCTGATTTTCGAAAACGGTAAGCTGGTCGACTGGGATGAAACCAAAACCGTGACCGATAAACCTCTTGACAAGGCATTTGATGCCTATGCAAAAGCCCAGGAACTTGACAAGGAGAATAAATTTACCAAAGCATTGAAAAAGAACCTCGAAGAGTTGAAGAACCAGTATCTGCGCGACGGTTCTTATATGTACGACAAGGGCGTGAGGGCTGAAGAAGCCGGTGAATCTGAAAAGGCAAAGGAATATTTCCAGAATTCCTATCACGATTTTGCCATGATGCTGAAGATCAATGAAACTCCGGCCATGGGCAATGTAAAGGATACATCCATCATGTATTACACAGGAGTTGCTGCCAGGAAAGCAGGCAGACCCGATAACGCCATTGTCTATTTTGAACAGGCCAGGGCACTGAACTACAATGAGCCTCTTTTGTACGAGCTTCTGGCTAATTCCTATGCCGAAACGGGTCAGGACGACAAAGCCATTGAAGTACTCAAGGAAGGATTTCAGCGTTTCCGTGATAACAATCGTATAGTTATCGCCCTTATTAACAACTATCTGAAGAAAGGCGATTCCCAGGCCGCCCTTGATTACCTGGCTATAGCCAAGCAACAGGATCCCAATAACAAAACCTTCTATTTTGCCGAAGGAACGCTGTATGATAAGCTGGGAAAAGTTGAGGAAGCAAAGGCTGCCTATCAGAAGGCGCTGGAAATCGACCCCAATTACTACGATGCTATTTTTAATTTCGGTGTGTTATATTATACCCAGGCTAAGAAACTGATCGATGAAGCAGCTTTTGAGAAAGATCCTACTGAATCAGCCAGGAAGGAGGAAGTGGCTTTGAAAGAACTGGCAAAATGTGTTCCATATCTGGAAAAAGCCCTCGAAATTCAGCCAAACGACCGTAATATCCTGGAAACCTTGCAACCAATTTATTACAAGTTGAAGATGATGGATAAATATGAAAAGGTAAAGGAACAGCTCAAGAATATGTAATAAAGTATCAAAAAAGGAAAGGCGGTTTGAATTTCAGACCGCCTTTTTTGTTTGAGGCCGGTGAGAAGGTGTTTGCGGGTAAAGATGTTGCAGGGAGAGGAACAGATGAAATTTACATAAAAATAGTATTGTTATTTAACATAATATTAATTATAGGACAAAATAGGTCAATAAATTTCAGCTTCTGGCCAACCTTCTTTTCCATAAAATCTTTGCAGTTTAACCGGCCTGATGTCTGTTCAGACAATCTTCTGGATGATGGTTCCGGATTTTTTTTCTTTCAGAATAAGTTTCCGGGAGCCGTCGGGCATAGTTTCCTTTTTAATCAGCCAGTACGACGCATCATATTCTTCGAGGGAAAGTATGGGTTCAGCCTTTTCTTTGCCGCGCCATGAATGCAGGGTAACCGGTTCCCATTTTTTGCTGCGGGCAGAACGGTAACAGGCATCCATGATTTCATTGACCACGTAACCGTCGTAGAACGTTTCGCGGCAGGAATAATTTCCTTCCCAGGCGGTAAACATATCATTGAACATATCGGTATAACCCAGCTCGACCACTTCGTCACCCACCGGGAATATCCAGCCTTTTTCGGTTTCGGCCTTTTCGGCCACATAGCCTTTTTTCCCGGCGGCAGTAAAGATTTCGAAGCCCGTACGCAGGAAGTTGTTCACCCAGATGGTTCCTTCGGTGCCCATCACCTCATCGCGGAGGTCCATACCACCGCGGAACGACCAGCTGACCTCGAATTGTCCTACAGCTCCGTTTTCATAGCGAATATATCCCAGGGCATTATCTTCGGCCTCAATGGGTTTTACCAGTGTATCGGCCCAGCAAAGTACTTCCACCGGGCGTATATCCTTGCCAATATAGTTTCTGGCAATTTCTATGCAATGGCAGCCCATATCAAGGAGCACGCCGCCGCCCGATATTTCCTTTGTCCAGAACCAGTCGCTGTGGGGTCCGGGATGGGTTTCGCGCGAACGGGCCCAGATGACCTTACCTACGGCGCCATTTTTAACCGCATCAAGAGCCTTCAGTGTTTTTGGCGTATAAACAAGGTCTTCGAGGTAACCATGAAAAACGCCGGCCTTTTCAACTGCTTCCAGCATGGCCAGGGCTTCGTTTGCATTACGGCCCAGCGGTTTGGTGCACAGAACCCCTTTCCCTGCGCGCACCGCCTGCAGCACCGCTTCCTTGTGCAGATGATTCGGCAAGGCAACCACCACTAAGTCAACGGAGGAATCCCCTACGGCTTTTTCCATGCTGGTGGTCCATCTGGGTATCCCATGTTTACGCGCGAAGGCCTTTCCCCGTTCTTCATCTCTCGACCATACGGTTACAACCCGGTCGCGGTTCCGCTTTCCGTGAAGCGAATACGTATAAAAATCACCGATAAATCCGGTGCCTAACATTGCAACGTTTGCCATAGGACTTTTTTTTAGCAAGATAAAGAATCATACCAAAATAACAGGTATAGATAAGCAGATTTTTTCCTAAACTTGTACAGGCAAAATATCCAGTTCCAGAAATTTTTTCAATCTAAAGTACCATGAAAAAATTAATCTATTACATTATATTGAATATTGTAATAAACACATATTCAGTATTTTGTCAGTTTCCTGAATTTAAGTTTTATACCCTTGGAACAACGGATGAACTGTCGGCGCAGACTTCGCTGGCCGATGCAGATAAAGACGGAGACCTGGATTGGATTGTTGGTACGGCCGATACCGTCTGGTGGTTTGAGTACCAGGGACCCGACCACTGGATAAAGCACGTAATTGGCCTTGCACCTGCTACCGAAACAGGCGGCCTTGCCCTGGATGTTGACGGGGATGGTCTTGTGGACCAGATTTCGGGCGGAACCTGGTATAAAAATCCCGGAGATCCCAATAAAACGTGGGTCAAATATTCCAGCAAAGCTATACCCGCCCACGAATGCATCAGCGCTGATATCAACAACGACGGCAAACCCGATGTAGTGATGATGAACGATACCAAAGGGATTTACTGGTATGATTTTTCATCGGCTCCCACTAAATCGTGGAAGGGAACCAGGATTGGTGACGGGGTGCGGAGTGGTATTGGCCCGCTTGGGTGCGGAGATTTTGATGAAGACGGAGATCTGGATATTGCACGCACCAACATGTGGTTCGAAAACCAGGATCATGGTTCCCGCTGGGTTCCCCACCTCAGTCTGAAAATGGTGGTTAAGGACCTCACCTTTCCGAATTCCTCAAAAGCATGGGTAATTGATATGGATAAAGACGGGGATCCCGACATAGTGCAGGCTGAGTCGTATGTACCTGATGGCAAAGTAATCTGGAGCGCCAAAATGGACAAACGGGGCAACACATGGTATGTCAACAATGTAGACCTATCGACCCAACAGGAAATACAGTCGCTTGCAGTTGCCGATTTCGACAATGACGGCGATCCCGATATATTCGTCGGAGGAAGCTCACGTACTAAAGATTTCCACAAACGATCGTTCATCTATGAGAATCTTGACGGATTTGGGAAACAATGGAAAAAGCACGAAATCCTGGTCGATCAGGAATCCTTTGATGCACGTGCAGGCGACGTTGACGGCGATGGCGACATCGATATTGTCGGAAAACCCTGGCACGGCACTACCAATTATTATCTGAGAAACATGCTGATGGAATCAAAGCAGGACAAATGAAAACAACAAATCTTCCGGAAGAAATCCGCAACTGGGGATACAGAATTGTTGACCGGATAGCAGATTACTATGAACACATAGAAGAATACCCTGTGAGGTCACAGGTTGAACCGGGCGATCTTCTGAACCGGCTGCCGGTGGAGGCTCCCTTACAGGGAGAATCCCTGGAGCAGATTCTGGAGGACTTTGACAGAATGATTCTGCCGGGTATTACACATTGGCAAAGCCCGAAGTTTTTTGCCTATTTCCCGGCTAATTCGAGCCTACCGTCCTTTCTGGGAGAAATGCTGACCGCCGCTCTCGGTGCCCAGTGCATGAAATGGGAAACCTCGCCTGCCGCGGCTGAACTGGAACAGCGCATGATGGAATGGCTCCGGGATCTTGCAGGGATTCCCTCCTCCTTTGAAGGTGTCATCCAGGACAGCGCCTCTTCGTCTACATTATGTGCCATTCTCACCGCACGGGAAAAATATTCCGACTGGAAGATCAATGCATCGGGGTTTTCGGGCAAGACGGTTTTCAGGGTGTATTGTTCCGGGGAAGCCCATTCTTCGGTTGAGAAAGCCGTTAAGATAGCCGGAATCGGCAGGGAAAACCTGGTCAGGTTGCCGGTGGATGAAGCCTACCGGCTGGATCCGGCTGCCCTGCAGGAAGCCATTGCAAAAGACAGGGCCATGGGATATACACCCCTTTGTGTAGTAGCCGCCCTGGGAACAACCGGTTCAACTGCCATTGATCCCCTTCCTGAAATTGCTGAAATCTGCCATTCTGAGAACGTCTGGCTTCATGTGGATGCAGCCATGGCCGGTTCTGCCCTGATCCTTCCTGAATACCGCTGGATGATACAGGGCATTGAAAAAGCCGACAGCATCGTATTCAATCCGCACAAATGGCTTTTTACCAATTTCGATTGTTCCGCCTATTTTATAAAGGACAGGTCAGCCCTGGTGAATACTTTTGCCATTCTGCCGGAATACCTCCGTACACGGGTTCAGGGGAAGGTAAATGATTACAGCGACTGGGGCATACCCCTGGGACGAAGATTCCGGGCTTTAAAACTCTGGTTTGTTTTGCGGTATTATGGTCTGGAAGGCCTTCAGCAGCGTCTGCGGGAACATATATCCATGGCGGCATGGTTTGAAAATAAACTGAGGAATGATGCCCGGTTTGAAATAATGGCCCCGCGCACCATCAATCTGGTATGCTTCAGGGTTCTTCCGAAAAAAGCCCTCCAGGATGAAGAAATGAACAGTCTGAATGAACGTCTGCTCCAGCAAATCAACAAAACAGGGAAAATCTACCTATCCCATACCAAACTGAAGGGCCGGTATACATTGCGGCTGGTTGTCGGGCAGACCTACACAGAACAACGGCATGTTGAAGAAGCCTGGGAGGTCATTCGAAGCCTTGCAGAGCAATTAACCGAATAGCAGGCCTGTCGGAAAAAAGAAAAAAGGACTTACGGTTATAAAACTGTAAGTCCTTGATTTTTAAGAGCGGGAAACGGGACTCGGACCCGCGACCCTCAGCTTGGGAAGCTGATGCTCTACCAACTGAGCTACTCCCGCATACTGAGCCTCTCAGGGGATTTGAACCCCCGACCTGCGGTTTACGAAACCGCCGCTCTAACCAGCTGAGCTAAAGAGGCACAAATTCCGGCGCACAAAGATATAAAAATTCTTTTTTTATATTTGACAGACCGACGAATTTCTCTTTTCTGAACCCGCATTTAATGAAACTGTTCCGGCAGGATAAAACCCGTTTTCTGGTCACCAATTTGCTCCGAGGGCTGGTATGGCTGGGCGTTATAGTGGTCGCCTTCCTTCTGATAAAAAAGCAGGTTGACAAGCATTATCTGGCATGGATTGATCCTCTGGCAGCGCGCCCTGCTCTGATGTACCTTTTGTTTTACGCTTCGGAACAGATATTTGGCCTGATACCGCCTGAAATCTTTATGATCTGGGGATTGCGCAACGGCGATGTTTGGGAATTTGTTTTGACCGTTTTCTATCTGACGGTGATTTCCTATTTTGCCGGTGTGGTGGCCTATTATATCGGGAAGTACCTGCACGGAACCAGACTCTACCATTTTTTGTTCCATCGGCTCTGGAAAGGGCTGGACGAGAAACTTCACCGATTCGGACCCCTGCTGATCGTTGTAGCCGCACTGACGCCTCTCCCCTATTCAGGCACCTGCATGCTCGTCGGGTCGGTTCATTTTCCTCCCGGAAAATTTTTTCTATATACCCTTTTTCGTATCCTGCGTTTTGCGGCCTATGCGCCTGTTATATGGCAGGCCAATATATTGTAAATGTCCCGGTGGAAGCTGAACTGTTTCACGAGTGGAAAATCAGCAGAGGCACAGTGGAATGATAGAGGATTTTTCTCGTCAGATCGGAGGTAAAAAGCTTGGCAATGAGGCTTCTGCGCTGTGAAGTCATGGCGATGGCATTGATTTTGTTACGCGAAATATAGTCATCGAGTTCTTTCAGCAGATCCTTTTCTTTGAAACGGCAAACCTCCACATCGGGACGGTTGTATTTAGTACGGATCAGGTCAGCCAGGCCTTTCAGACGGATATCGTCCCATTCATCGGATTCTTCGGTTTCAATATGCCCCAGGAAGATCTTCAGGTTGGAAACAGGAGTAAGAAAGCGCATCAGGTGCTCCAGTGTATGAGGATCGCGTTTTTCAAAGGTTGTTACAAACAGAAGATTATTAGGAATTTCCCGTTGTATGGGAAGGAAATTTTCCGGAACAACCAGAAGGGGAATCCGGATATGTTCCATTACCGAAATGGTAACGCTTCCAAAAATGGCAACTTTCTGGGCACTTTTCCCGCGGGTACCCATCACAACGAGATCATACTCATTTTCCTGGGCGTAATCAGTGATTTCATCTTCCGGAATACCCGGGAGGACGAACTTTTTGACCGGAATGTTTACCGGTCCGGCTTCC
>JAAYUG010000009.1 GCA_012517825.1 Bacteroidales bacterium
AGTTATCACACAAAAAATAATTCAGCCTTTGGATTCCAGCTGGAGTACGAATTTCAGAAAAGATACAGGGGATGAACGCCGGTGGGTTCTCATTGCTGAACGATCGTTTAAAAGTGTAAAGGACATGAAAACCTATTTTTTTGCTGATCCTGACACAGGAAGAATCTTCTCGCTGGACGTTTCTTTAAAAAGAAAATTCCGCTGGTTTTACACTTACTTTGATTACAGGGAAACCATGCTGAGCATTCAACCCTTTCGACGTATTCCTGTGACCCGGTTTCTTACCATAGACGAACTTGGTCTTCTTTCCCTGCCGGAGAATATGGAAATTGGGTATTCACGCGAAACAGACAGGCTTATTGCCATGAAGAAAGATTCAATCAGGGTTTTGAACCAAAAGGACAGTACCAGAATGTCGGAGCTGCAGAAGGATCTGGAAATGCGCTTCACGCTTTGGGAATACAACAGTGCCTTTGAGGAATTCTATAATGAACTGGAAAGAGAAATAAAAGGAAGGAATGTTGAATGGAAAGTTTTATCTGGTGATAAGGACAGGGTATGGAATCGTATAGAGGAAGAAATTAAACAACATGAAAGCTATAATATATTTAGCGGAAAAGGAGATTCTCTTCGCTATGATTTCACGCTGAACAGCGGAGAAAATTTCATTATGGCTGTGCTTCAGGATCTGGAATCTATTTCCGGGCGACAAGGTTTGATAAAACTCTGGGAGAACCGGCAGATCACGTTTCCTGTTTTTAAGACAAAATGCAGGAATTATACCTTTATGACCTATGACGTCAGGTTTTCTTTAGGAATGCCCGGATTGTTGCTGAATACCAATGCAAACGCGGTAGCTGGAAATGTTTGCACATGGGAAGTTCCCGAAACAGTGCAATGGATAAATTTTGAGATGGTTGCTGAATCGAGATCAGTAAACCGCTGGGCTTTTTATATAACCGGGGTTCTTATTCTCCTGCTTCTCATCCTGTTTTTTGGCAGGATGTTCCGGTAGTTTAGTCCACATTGCGAATGAAAACGTGCGCAATGTACCCTAGGGGCCGCTTCCACTTCGTTTCAGCGGGGAGATATAACCAAGGCCTTCTATAATAGCAAAAAACATTCAGCGGGATAGGAAATCCCGCTGAATAATAATGGATTCTTTAGAAAAGAATTCTATTTGTTCTGGCCTACGTAGAGGAATCTGCGAATACTTCTTTTGGGGGTTTTTTCAAATTCTTCATTGGTACGGATAAACTCAGAGATTCCCATATAGGAAGGCATGGAATGGTTCAGAATACGGCGGTTTTCTTCCATCAGCCGGCTCCATTCCTCGTCAGATATATTGTCTTTTTCCATTGCTTCTTTATCGGGATAAACGAGGGCGACCAGTTTATTATCTTTTTGAATTACAACTGATTCTGCTACATATGGGATGTTATTGATCCGGGATTCGATTTCTTCGGGATAAATATTCTGGCCTGAGGGACCGAGCAACATATTTTTACTGCGGCCTTTGATGAAAATTGTGAGGTCTTTATCAATCAGGCCCAGGTCGCCGGTTTTAAGCCATCCATCGGGGGTAAAGGCAGCCTTAGTGGCTTCTTCGTTTTTATAATAACCCATCATAACATTTTCGCCTTTAACGAGGATTTCACCGGGAATTCGGTACGGGTCTTCCGAGTCAATTTTTACTTCGAGTGTATCAACCAATTTTCCGGCCGAACGAAGTTTAGTGGTATCCCAGGAAGAATAGCTGATCAGAGGACCGCATTCGGTCATACCGTAACCAACGGTGAAACGAAAACCAATCTTCCGGAAGAAATCTTCAGCTTCGGCATTAAAAGCAGCGCCACCGATGACCACTTCATGAAAGTTGCCGCCAAAGACCTGTTCCAGTTTTGTGCGTATCTTTTTAAACAAAAGTTTGTTAACAAGAGGAATATGCAGCAGAATTTTCATTACCGGTTTAGTAATGACCGGCATCAGCTGTTTTTTATAGATTTTTTCAATAACAAGCGGTACCGAGAGGATCAGGCGCGGGCGGATTTCCTGAAAGGCCTGAATAATAATGTTAGGGGAAGGGATTTTAGTGAGGAAAGTAATATGGCAGCCAAGGGTAAAGGGGAACAGGAATTCGAAGGCGCATCCATAAGAATGTGCCAGAGGCAGGAAAGAAACGATTTTATCTCCCGGTTGAAGGGGCATATGGTGCCATGCAAAGTAAATATTGGCCATAAGGCTGTTATGGGGAAGCATAACTCCTTTTGAAAAACCGGTAGTACCGGATGTATAGCTGATAACTGCCAGTTTATCATTGGGAACGGAGGGAAAACGAAGGTTATCCACGTTCTTGTCCCGGCCCAGCATTGCGACCATCCCTTCATCACGCCGGGCAAGAATCTGGTTATATTTTTCCGGTTCAGGCGAATACAAAAGAGTGTCGGCACCCAGCGAAAAAATGGCCTTCAGTGCCGGCATTTCAGATGGCTTAAGATTTTCGAAAATATTTTCTCCGCAGAAAAAGAGGACGGAATCGGAATGATTCACAATATGATGGATATCGGCAGGTTTAAAATCGGCAAGGATGGGAACAATAACGGCACCGTAGGTAACAGTAGCCAGGTAAACGACTGCCCAATCGGTACAATTCTTCCCAATAAGGGAAACTTTTTCTCCCTGCTGAAGGCCGCATTCTTTAAACAGAGCGTGCAAGGAAGCAATTGCCTGGCCGACTTCGGCATAGGTCAGGGTTTTGCCTTTGTAGTCGGATAATGCCTGTTTATCCTTATTGGAAACAATGGCTTTGTTAAGGCTTTCGACAAAATTTACCTGCATCATACTAATTGGGTTTAATAATTCTAAAAAAGCAAGATAAAAAGATTTTGAACAGGATGGGCAAGTTTTGGGGTGAATTTCCCGGTTTGTTCATTGTTATTGACCGATATATCACACCTGAATTTTAATCTGAAATGCATTCGTTTGCTGGAATACAGAAAAAAGCGCGTAAAAGTATGCAATATTTTGGCATCCTTTGTACCTTGGCGGGAAAATTTATAAACCATGAAAACTCTAACACGAAAGTCTTTATTCAGAGCCTTTTTGTTTTTTGGGTTGTTGATCCCCTTCCTTGCATGGGGCCAAAAGTCCGGTCAAACAAAGCTCAATATTCCGTTCGAAAAGTATCAGCTCAGCAATGGGTTAACAGTAGTTCTGCATGTCGACAAATCTGATCCGATGGTTGCTGTAGCTATTCAGTACCATGTGGGTTCAAACCGTGAGGTGAAAGGAAAGACAGGGTTTGCTCATCTTTTTGAACACATCATGTTTCAAAGAAGCGAAAATGTGGGGGAAGATGAATTTTTCAAAAAGATTCAGAATGCCGGTGGTGATCTGAACGGAGGGACAGGAAATGACGGGACGGTATACTATGAAGTTGTGCCGAAAAATGCTCTTGAACTGGTATTATGGCTTGAGTCAGACCGAATGGGGTATTTGCTCAACACGGTTACTCCTTCTTCGTTTGCCAATCAGCAGAATGTTGTGCAAAATGAAAAACGCCAGCGGATGGACAACACACCGTATGGTTTTACCAACTATGTAATTGACAAACATCTTTTTCCTGACGGACATCCATACAGCTGGCAGGTTATCGGGGAGATGGAGGATCTGCAGAATGCCACGATTGAGGATGTCAAGAATTTTTACAGGAAGTACTACATACCCGGCAACGCAACTCTTGTGATTGCAGGAGATATTGATCCGGTTCAGGTGAAAGATCTGGTGGAGAAATATTTCGGGGAGATTCCTGCAGGGAATCCTGTTTCGGATCTGCCAAAAATGGATGTAAGCCTTGATCAGACAAAGCGTCTTTACCATGAAGACAATTTTGCCAATGCACCAAGGCTTACCGTTGTATGGCCAACGATACATGAATATACCAGCGATGCATATGCACTGGATTTTCTGGGGGAACTGCTGTCAGGCAGTAAGAAATCGCCCCTGTACAAGGTAATAATTGAAGAAAAACAGCTGGCACCAAGGGTTATGGCGTACAATAACAGTATGGAGCTGGCCGGCAAATTCACTATCTCGGTTATGGCCAACCCCGGAGTGGATCTGGATGCTGTGGAATCAGCCATCAATGAAGCCTTTGCACGTTTTGAAAGCGAGGGATTTACAGAAAAAGATGTGGAAAGGATAAAAGCCAAGTTAGAAACGCAGTTTTATCAGGGAATCAGTTCTGTACTGATGAAGGCTTTCAACCTGGCCCGGTATAATGAATATGCCGGTGATCCGGGGTATATTGAAAAGGATCTGGCCAGTCTGATGGCCGTCACTTCGGAAGATATCTGGAGGGTTTACAGACAGTATATAAAGGGTAAGAATTATGTTATGGCCAGTTTTGTTCCAAAAGGAAAACCGGAACTGGCAACCGAGGGGTCAGTTGCAGCAGGCATCAAGGAAGAGAATGTGGAACAGGCTATGGAAGCAAAACCAATTTCCTCAGAGCAGGAAGGAGCTATCCAGAAAACTCCCACGCGACTTGACCGTTCAAAAGAACCTCTTCTGGGACCGGAGCCGGTGGTAACTCTCCCCAAAATCTGGAAGGCACAGACCAAAAACGGAATCAGCATTACGGGCATTGAGCAAACTGAGCTTCCGCTTGTTCAATTCAGCCTGATACTCAAAGGTGGCCAGACACTGGATGACCCGGAAAAACCCGGAGTAGCCAATCTGGTAGCTCTTATGATGAAATCAGGTACAAAGGATATGACTGCACAGGAACTGGAAGAAGCCATTGAATTGCTGGGTTCATCCATAAATGTTTATGCGGCACCTGAAGCGATCTTTTTTGAAGTTTCCTGTTTAGACAGGAATTTTGAAAAGACACTTGACCTTTTGGGCAAAATGATTTTTGAACCCCGCTGGGATCCTAAGGAGTTTGAGATTTATAAAAAACGGACAATCAGTACATTAACACAACGGAAAGCCAGTCCGGAGTACCAGGCGCAAATTGCCTACAACCAAATTCTTTTTGGGAAGGATCATATACTGTCGTTTCCGGTGGCTGGTAGCGAAAGTTCAGTAGCTCTCATTACACTGGACGATGTTAAAAAATACTACTCCTCTAATTTCGCTCCGAATGCAGCCAGTTTTCAAATTGCCGGATATCCTGCCAGAAAACGTGTTCTGGCTTCGATGAAAGTTTTTGAGAAAAAATGGCCTGCAGAAAAGGTTGTACTGCCTGCAGTAAAGTCTCCGGCAAGCTCTGAAAAACCGGTCATCTATTTTGTTGATGTGCCCGGAGCCAAACAATCGGTCATACGCATAGGTTGTCTGGGTTTACCAAGAAATCATCCTGATTTTTACCCGGCAACAGTGATGAATTACCGGTTGGGAGGAAATTTTAACAGTGTTCTGAACATGATACTGCGTGAAGAGAAAGGATATACGTATGGGGCCTCTTCCTATTTCAACGGGATGAAGAATTTTGGCCTATTTATAGCAGGGGCCAGCGTGCGTTCCAATACTACGGAAGAATCGTTGCGGATTTTCCATGAGTCGATTCAGAAATATCCGACCGAAACGACCGAAGAAGATCTGGTATTTACAAAAAATGCCCTGCTCAGGTCGAATGCCATGAATTTTGAAACTCTGGGTTCATTGGTTGATATTCTGGACAATATAGCATTGTACAATTTACCCGTTGATTACGTTCAGAAAGAATTGGATGTTTTGCAGAAGATCACGTTGGATGAATATCATGCTTTGGCAAAGAAGTACCTGAATCCAAACCGCATGATTTATATTATTGCAGGTGATGCGGCTACCCAACTGCCAAAAGTTCAGGCAACAGGAATTGGTGAAGTAGTGCAATACGTGTTTTAGCCTGCAGCGGTAAGATGAATTTTTTATTGATGCTGTAAAGTATTCATTTTTTATGGCAGCTGTTCGTTTCCAGGTTAACAGCAAACGGACAGCGATTGCAGGTAATGCTCCGGTTTTTGGCACTGTTCGGTATTTTGTAACCGCAAAATGCACAGGAAAGAAACCGGGGCATTATTTTTGCGTATAAAATGAGGAACAAAATTTTGTGGTTATGAAAAAACTGATGATTGCAGGAATACTGCTTGCTGGAATTTCCTTTTACGGATATGCGCAAAAAACCGAGGCCCGTTCGGCAGAGCCATTTGATAAGATTGATGTATTCGGAAAGGTAGTTGTCGATCTGATTAAGGGGGATAAAGAGAAGGTGATAATTGAGAGTCAGGAGATTGATCCGGGCAAAATTACGACGAAAGTTACCAATAAAACCTTGAAAATCAGTATGGCGGAAGATATTTTTGCCGCGGCCAAGTCGGTCAGAGTTATTGTAACGTATGTTCAGCTGTATGAAATACACAGCAAGGGAGGAGCTGATGTGCGTTCTGAAGTTCCGCTGAAGGCCGACAGGGTTGTTTATGAAGCCTCTACGGGAGGAAACATTTATGTAGATGTGGATGTTAAGAACCTGGAAGCATCGATTGGGCAAGGAAGCCTGATTTATATTTCAGGGAAAGCAGATTCTCAGTTAATTACGGCTAATTCAGGGGGTATATATTCCGGGTATGGTGTTGAATGCAAAGAGACAGAAGTAAAGGTTTCGACCAAAGCCAAAGCCAAGGTATATGCCGGAGAGGTACTGAATGCGCAGGCTGCCACAGGCGGATGGATTGGCTTCCAGGGGAACCCGAAGCAAAAAATTATCAAAACCAGTTTAGGAGGCAAGATAGAAGCTACTGTTGAAGACGAAGAATAAAAAACTTCAGCCTATAGGTTATTTTTGGGGTTTTGAAGTAAAAACTCTGCCATTTTCAAATCAGCAGGAGAGGTAATTTTAATATTTTCAGGATTTCCTTCCACGAGGGAAATAGGAAATCCAGCTTTCTGAACAACGGAAGCGTCGTCGGTAAAAGACGGGTCATAATTCTGCTGGTAGGCCTCGAAGAGTATTTCGGAGCGGAAGACCTGAGGGGTTTGTACAATCACATACTCGCTGCGATTGACAGGGTAATTGCCATCGGGAGCGACCCTTCGCAGAGAATCGGCAGGGGGCAGAACCGGAATAGCTGCGCCTGAATTTCCTGCCGCCTCAAAGGTACGCTTTATGGTTTCGACCGAAACCAA
>JAAYUG010000010.1 GCA_012517825.1 Bacteroidales bacterium
AAAACTTTTATATTTGCAGACCGATTTGAATTAATTGTTTGTAATTCACTGATATTAAAAGATTTTAAACATGACAAAAGCTGACATCGTAAACGAAATCTCCAGGAATACTGGAATCGAGAAGGTGACGGTTCAGAGAACCGTGGAAGCCTTTATGGAAGCTGTTAAGGAATCCCTGGTAAAAGATAAAAATGTTTATCTGCGGGGATTCGGGAGCTTTATCGTAAAGAAAAGAGCCAAAAAAACAGCCCGGAATATTTCCAAAAATACGACCATCATTATACCTGAACACTATATTCCGGCGTTCAAGCCTGCCAAGTCATTTGTGCAGAAGGTGAAGACAAACGTGAAATAACTGAAAAACTAAGGAATTATGCCAAGCGGAAAGAAGAGAAAGCGGCACAAGATGTCAACCCACAAGCGGAAAAAACGCCTGCGCAAGAACCGGCATAAGAAGAAAAACCGGTAAATCAGTGTACCATACTTTTTTATGGCAAACCTAAAAATCCTGAAGGGTTTTTAGGTTTGTTGTCTTCGGAAGCATTGAAAAAATAACGCGTATTGTGGTAAATGATCTTATTATTGATGTAACTCCTTCCGATATATCGATTGCCCTTCTGGAAGACAAACGGTTGGTTGAACTCCACAAGGAAAAACCTGACAATCAATATGCGGTAGGGAATATATACCTGGGGCGGGTTAAAAAAGTGATGCCTGGCCTGAATGCTGCCTTTATTGATATTGGTTATGAGCGGGATGCCTTTCTGCATTACCTTGATATGGGGCCGCAGTTCCGGTCACTGAACAGCTACCTGAAAACGGCTCTTTCACGTAAGGGGAAACTTCCTGGATTGTCAAAGTTCAGAAACGAACCGGATATTGATAAAAATGGCAAAATTACGGATATCCTTTCCGGGGGCCAGCTGATTATAGTGCAGGTTACCAAAGAGCCTATTTCTACCAAGGGCCCCAGGCTGACTTCCGAAATATCCATTCCGGGGCGGAACCTTGTCCTGATGCCCTTTTCTGACAAGATTTCCGTATCACAGAAGATTGAAAACAGCGACGAAAGAAACCGGCTGAAAACGCTGATCCAGAGTATCAGGCCCCGTAACTACGGGGTTATCATCCGCACTGCTGCCGAAAACAAAAAAGTGGCCGAACTGGATGCCGAACTCAGAAGCCTTATACGAAAATGGGAAACGGCATTCGAAAACATTAAAGGGGTTCATCCTCCCCGGCTGATTATCTCGGAACTTAACCGGACTTCAGCCATATTGCGTGACCTGCTCAATGTTTCGTTCAACAGCATTTATATCAACGACGAAACAGTTTATCAGGAGATCAGAGACTACATCGGCACCATTGCCCCTGAAAAGCAGAAAATCGTCAAGCTGTATTCCGGTTCAGAGCCTATTTTTGAGCATTTCGGCATTGTCAAGCAGATAAAATCCTCCTTTGGGAAAACAGTATCCTTTAAGAACGGTGCATATCTGATTGTCGAACATACCGAAGCGCTGCACGTGATTGATGTGAACAGTGGCAACCGCTCCAAATCTGCCCAGGATCAGGAATCCAATGCCCTTGACGTCAACCTGGCAGCTGCGGAAGAAATAGCCAGGCAGCTCCGGCTAAGGGATATGGGAGGGATTATTGTGATCGATTTTATCGATATGCAAACCAATGAGCATAAGCAGATGCTCTATGACCGGATGAAGGAGCTGATGGAACGCGACCGTGCCAAACATACCATTCTGCCCCTGAGCAAATTTGGCCTGATGCAGATAACCCGCCAGCGCGTAAGGCCTGAAATGACTATTGATACGCTTGAAAAATGTCCTTCCTGCAACGGCACCGGGCAAATTACGCCTGCCATTCTGCTCACCGACCAGATCGAAAGCAAACTGGCTTACTTTGTTGGTAAATACCAGTTGCGCAGGATCATTCTGAAAACACACCCCTATATAGCAGCCTATTTAACCAAAGGGTTCATTTCACTGCGGCTCAGATGGTCGTGGCGCTACCGGTGCCGGATCATTGTGCAGGACATGGAATCCTACCAGTTTCTCGAATACCACTTTTTCAACAAAGAGGAAGAAGAATTGTTATAGCTTCGTGTTTTCATAATACCAATCTATGAAACGAATTGCCGTATTTCTTGGTTTGCAGGTTTTCTTTTTCTTATTGGCTGCAGGACAGATTGTTAATCCGGTTTCGTGGGCATTTTCCTCCCGGCCGACTTCCGGCAATGAGGCGGAGTTGCTGTTTACTGCCAAAATAAAGCAGGGCTGGCATATGTACGGGGTTAACATTCCCGACGGAGGCCCGATTCCCACCTCGTTTCATTTCAATACTTCGTCTGACTATCAGCTTCAGGGAGAAATTGTTCCGGTCATCAAACCGGTTGTTAAAATGGATCCCAATTTCAATATTCAGGTTGAACTGTTTGATGGGAAAGCAGAGTTCAGCCAGAAAGTCAGAATTCTGAAGAACGGAAAGGTAACTGTGAGCGGGTATGTTGAATTCATGAGCTGCAGCGATAAGGAATGCACTCCTCCCGCACAGGAAGAATTTGCGTTTGAGCTTACCGGTACCGGTGCCGCGGAGACTGCCATACCAATGGCTAATCAGGGATTACAGAGTGTGCGCGTTGATACGGCATCAAAAACTGCGGTGCAGTCAGCTGAAGAGAATGCTTCAGCCGGGCCGGTGCAACAATCGGCATCTTCAGGCCAGGGGCGATCATTGTGGGGCTTTTTTCTGCTCTCGTTGCTGGCCGGCCTGGGAGGTATTCTGACTCCCTGCGTGTACCCGATGATTCCCATGACTGTTTCGTTTTTTATGCGCAATCAGGAAAACAGGCGTAAAGCCGTTTTTCAGGCTTTCATCTTTGGTCTTTCCATTACCCTGGTATATACCCTCGTTGGCGTTCTGGTGGCTGTTTTCAAGGGTGGTGCCGATGCAGCCAATCAAATCAGTACCCACTGGCTTTCCAATTCCATTTTTTTTCTGTTGTTTGTGCTTTTTGCCGCTTCTTTCTTTGGCATGTTTGAAATGATTCTTCCTTCCTCCCTTGCCAACAGGCTTGATCGGCAGGCTGACAGAGGAGGCATGGCCGGAGCATTCTTCATGGCACTTACAACCGTAATCGTATCTTTTTCCTGTACCGGGCCTATTGTTGGAAGCCTGCTGGTAGAAGCGGCAAGCGGACTTGCCCTGAAACCGGTTCTGGGAATGTTTGGCTTCGGGCTTGCTTTTTCATTGCCCTTTACCGTGTTTGCCATGTTTCCTTCCCTGCTGAAAAATCTTCCCAAATCAGGGGGATGGCTCAATGCAGTGAAAGTAGTTCTGGGTTTTATTATGCTGGCCTTTTCGCTCAAATTCCTCAGCAATATAAGTGAGAGCTATCACCTGGATTTTCTGCCAAGAGAAGTATATCTCTCTGTCTGGATCGTCCTCTTTGTTTTGCTCGGTGCTTATCTGCTCGGAAAAATCAGATTTGTCCATGATAGTGAACTTACCCATATTGGCTTCCCCAGGTTTTTGCTGGCTGTGGCTTCTTTTGCATTTGCTGTTTATCTGATTCCCGGTCTGCTGGGAGCCCCGCTGAAAGAGGTTGGTTCCCTCATTCCGCCGGCAAAATCTTCTGCCCCTGCTATGCTGAATACAGGTGTATCACCATCAAAATCGGGCGGCAATGAACTTTGTGACGTGCCTCTTTATTCAGATATTCTCAGTTTGCCATATGGCTTGAAGGGATATTTCGATTATGATCAGGGAATGGCGTGTGCCAGGGCTCTTAACAAACCAGTTTTTCTTGATTTCAAGGGGCATGCGTGCAGTAATTGCAAGAAAATGGAAGCGGAAGTATGGTCCGATCCGGCAGTGATTGAGAGGCTCAGCAGGAATTTCGTCATCATTGCCCTTTATGTTGACGATCGTTATCAGATGCCACAGGAAAAATGGATTACCTCACCGGTTGACGGGAAGGTGAAAAAGACCATCGGAGCAAGAAATGCTGATCTTCAGATTGAGAAATTCAGAAGCAATACCCAGCCATTGTATGCCATTACCGACGCTGAGGGCAACCTTTTAGCCGGTCCTCAGGGTGCGGAATTCAATATCAGTAATTTTATTGCCTTTCTTGATCAGGGGCTGGAACGTTTCCGGCAGAAGTAAACATTAAGAATAGAAATTTTACACGGGAGGCACGAAAACGAAGTTTTATTGAATCTCCCAGGTATCGCCACTGTTCAGAAGATCCGTTACCGTTTTGATTTTTTCGTTTACCCTGGCATTTTGTATCTGCTGGGTCACCATGTCATCATAGGTAGGGTACATAGCCGACCGGATCACGCCGACGGCTACAGGAAACCGGGGAGGAGCCATTTTGGCCAGCATGAGATGAATGCCGGGATCCTGCTGATACCTGTCGTGAACAAGAATATCGTTAATGGTAATTCCGTTTTCACCGATTTTAACTACTTCGAGCTGTGTGCCGTTCAGCCGGATTCCTTTATCACGGTTCTTGCCAAAAATCATGGGTTCTCCGTTCCGCAGATGAATCTGGTTCTCGTCTCTGTATTCTTTGCCGGTAATCATCTCGTGGGCTTTGTCGGCAAAGATTACGCAGTTCTGAAGAATCTCGACAACGGAGGTGCCGTCGTGCTTGGCCGCTTCAAACATCACTTCGGTCATGAGGGGGATATTGTTATCCACTGCCCGTGCAAAGAAGGTACCCTGTGCACCGAGGGTGAGTTCACCCACATTGAACGGATGTTCAATGGTTCCCTGAGGTGAGGTTTTGGTTACAGTGCCCATGGGAGTAGTAGGTGAGTACTGTCCTTTCGTCAGTCCGTAAATCTGGTTGTTGAACAACAGCACGTTGATGTCAACATTCCGCCGGATGGCATGAATAAAATGGTTTCCTCCTATGGCAAGAGAATCGCCGTCACCTGTTGCCACCCAGACGCTGAGGTGTGGATTGGCAATTTTCATGCCGGTGGCAATGGCAAGTGCCCTGCCGTGAATACCATGGAAACCGTAGGTGTTGACGTAATAAGGAAAACGGCTGGAACATCCGATTCCCGAAACGATCATGAAATTTTCCTTCCGGTAGCCGATTTTGGGAAACACATTGGCTACGGCATTCAGGATAGCGTGGTTACCGCATCCGGGGCACCAGCGCACCATCTGGTCGCTTACAAAATCCTGTTTGGTCAGCTCCACGCTGGAACGCTCGATGGTTGTATTTTGAAAGTCAGCCATATTTTATGCCTCCTTGAGTATTTTTTCAAAAGCATTCTTTAATTCTTCAATGGTAAAGGGAAGAGCCTGAACTTTATTGTATTGCAGGTACGAAAATTCAGGATGCTTCATCCGCAGGTAGTTCACAAACTGTCCCCGGTTGAGTTCGCAGACCACAATTTTTTTGAATCCGGAGAGGACTTCACGGGTATTGCGCGGGAGAGGGAGAATATGCCGGAAATGAGCCAGGCTGACAGAATATCCTTCTTCCTGCATTTCTTCCACGGCGGCCTGGGTACTGCCAAGGGTTCCTCCCCAGCTTACCACAAGCAGGTCTCCGGTCGGGTTTCCGATAATTTCCTGTGGAGCAATGAAATCAGCCACTTTTTCAACTTTCTGTTCCCTTAGCTGAACCATCAGCTCATGGTTAAGGGGATCGGTGGTAACTATACCGGTTATATTTTCTTTTTCCAGGCCGCCCACCCGGTGGCGAAGGCCTTCTGTTCCGGGGAGAGCCCATTTGCGTACCAGGGTTTCCGGATCCCGTTTATAGGGTTTGAAGTCGGGATCATTTGGTTTGGCAATAGGAGGGTTGATGGATGGCAGGGACTTGATATCGGGGATGCGGAAGAGCTGGGATCCGTTTCCGATGCCTCCGTCTGACAAAAGCACAACAGGGGTCATGTGTTCAAGGGCAATTTTGGATGCTTCGTAAGCAGCAAAGAAACAATCAGCAGGAGAGCTGGCCGCCATAACTACCAGAGGAGCTTCGCCGTTACGGCCAAAAAGAGCCTGCATAAGGTCTGATTGCTCTGATTTGGTGGGTAATCCGGTAGATGGTCCTCCCCGTTGTACATCGATCACCACCAGGGGCAGTTCGGTCATAACTGCCAGACCGAGGGCTTCGCTTTTGAGCGAAAATCCGGGTCCTGAAGTACTTGTTACGGCCAGGGAGCCTGTAAAGCTTGCCCCAATAGCTGAGCAAATTCCGGCAATTTCGTCTTCGGCCTGAAAAACAACAGCTCCCAAAGATTTGTGCCTTGCCAGTTCAGCCAGAATATCCGTAGCAGGGGTTATGGGATAGGAACCAAGGTACAACGGACGTCCTGAACGTTCCGAGGCGGCCAGCAATCCCCAGGCAGTAGCTATGTTACCGGTAATATTCCGGTAACGGCCGGGAGGCATTTTGGCTTTCGAAATATGGATTACTGAAGGAAGTACTTCAGTGGTTTCGGCATAATCATACCCTGCTTTGAGGACAAGAATATTGGCTTCGGCCAGTTGGGGTTTCTTTTTGAATTTTTCCCTGAAATAGGCAAGCAAAGGATCGGGTTTCCAGGACATCAGATAACAAATGAACCCAAGAACAAACATGTTTCTTGTTCGCTCCTTTGACTTACCATCGAGTTGCAGTTCTTTAAGGGCTTCCCTGGTGAGTGTTGTTACCGGAGCTTTGATCAGGTAATACTTGCCGAGGGTTCCATTTTCCAGCGGATTTTCAGAAAACCCTGCCTTCTGATTAGTTTCCGGAGTAAAAGAGTCGGCATCCACAATGATGGTTCCTCCCGGTTTCATCCATTTGAGGTTTGCTTTCAGGGAAGCAGGGTTCATGGCCACAAGGATATCGCATTGATCTCCGGTAGATTCGATTTTTTTGCTCCCGATGCGGACCTGAAAACCCGAAACCCCTGCAAGTGTATTCTGGGGTGCTCTGATTTCGGCCGGATAATCAGGAAATGTTGCCAGGTCGAGTCCGGTTTTGGCAGCCATGTCGGCAAATAGGCTTCCTGTAAGCTGCATTCCGTCGCCGGAATCCCCTGCAAATTTTACCACAATTTCGTCGCGCCGTTGAACTTTTTTCGCCATGGAATGTAAAGGTTAAGACGTGTGTTCTAATCAGGTATAAAAGTAGTGCAATTCATTTTCAAAAGACTACAGGCGTGATGTGCCGGAATAAAACGGCCGGAAACACCCCTGTGCGGCATTATCCTGCAATGTTCCGGTAAAAGAGTCTTTTTACCGGACTGGATGCCCGAAAAATGATACTTTTGCCTGTTCATTTTGCTGATAGGATGGGCAAAGGTATATATTTGGACTGCGAAAAAATGAAGTATTAATATTTTCTGCAACATATATGGCGCTTATTAAGACAGTCAGGGGATTTACCCCGCAGTTCGGCAAAGAATGCTATCTTGCTGACAATGCAGTGATTATAGGTGATGTGGTTATGGGCGATTACTGCAGTATCTGGTTCAATACGGTATTGCGCGGCGATGTCAATTCCATACGGCTGGGGAACAGGGTGAACATACAGGACGGAAGCGTTATTCATACCTTGTACCGGAAATCGGTAGCCATCATCGGCAACAACGTTTCAGTGGGCCATAATGTTATTGTGCACGGGGCCGAAATTGAAGATGATGTATTGATTGGAATGGGCGCCATTTTGCTGGATCATTGCAGGGTCGGCAGTCATTCCATTGTTGCGGCCGGAGCCGTTGTTCTGGAAGGGACAATAATAGAACCGGGAAGTGTATACGGAGGTGTGCCTGCCCGTCGGTTAAAAGGGGTGGAAGAGGAACAGGTAAGGGAAATGATTACCCGGATAGCTGAAAATTACATTACGTACGCAACCTGGTACAGGGTACCGTAGTCAGTCGCGTATGCGCCCCAGAGCCAGAGCGCGTATCATCCATCGCGGCAGGGATTTTTCAGGATTCCGCTTCTGAAGATTCAGATAGATACCCAGTTTCTTAACAATCGGAACGCGAAGGGTTTCAACAAATTCAATGAGGGTGCCGTCAGGGTCTTCGATGTACGCGAAATGACCGGCAGCTTCCCCCATATCGAACTTTCCGTTCATATTGGCAAAGCTGTCAACCGTGAAGGGGAAGCCTTTTTCCTCGCAAAGATTACGGAGGGCATCCATGCCCGATATGTCAAAACAAAGGTGGATAAATCCGAGATCTCCCCAGAAGCGGTCTTCAAAAATCCGGCGGGGCTGGCGGTCGAGTACCTGAATCAGTTCTATCTGGCTGGAACCAAAAAGCGCACTGAAACTTCCCTTTCTTTTTTGGCTGTGCTTAAGCAGTACCCTCCTCATGCGCACATTTCCTCCGGGCAGGTGTGCCAGATCATCAAAGGTTCCTGTAACATCATATACGGTTTCATCGTAACCCAGAATGCCGGAATATACTTTTCTGGCATTTTCGATATCACTTACCCCGTGCATCGTGCCGTACACTGCACCGGTATGCCTTTTGTTTTTAAGAAACCAGTCGTTGCCCGGGACAATCTGAAAGAGGTTTTCATACGGATCGCGGATAAAGAAAGTCTCCTGACCTGCCGGATCTCTGAAAACGGGCGAAGGATTCCCGTTCCTTGTTTTGAAATACCGGTGGGTTTGTTGTACATCCCTTGCTTTTATTTTAACGGCATTAATACCCAGGTCTCCTGTCAGAACGGGATGCTGGGGAGGCATAGGAATGCGTTCGGTATACTGCCATATTTCAAACCCGCCTCCTCCCTGCATATTGATGGCCAGGGCGGCATGCCTGCCACGGGGTTCATTACCCGTATAGGGAAGCATGAGCTTTGCTTCCGCCTTGTCTTCAAATATCCGTATGTCAGTGCCGAAAAACTCACGGTACCATTTCCATGCCTGGTGCACATCGGGAACACCAATTCCGACTTGCTGTATGCCACTGATGAGCGGCATTCCTGATTTTGAATTCTCCATAACAGACGTTTGCTTTTTTTGTGTTTCAGGTTCCGCGCTTCCCTGTTCATTTTCAGGAACGTTCTATCGACCCTGAATACGAAATCTGTAAAGCGGAACAAGGAATAATTACCATGATTCAGGTTGGTCTGAATTTTGACACAATGGCAAAAAACAGACAGGGAATATACCTGCGAAGGTATATCAGAATTTGCTCCTTGCCAATATATACTTCATGGCTTTTTCTTTTCACAGCCCGGATGATTTTACGGGCGCATTTTTCAGGTGAGATTCCTCCCGCCTGCCGGGGGTCCATCACCCCGTGCTCTTTGCCGTTTCCTTCGAGTGCATGGTAAGAAATATTGGTGCGTACCATACCCGGGCATACCATGGTTACATCAATACCTTCATGGTGGTATTCGGTCCACAGAGTTTCAAAAAAGCCGTGGAGGGCATGTTTGGAAGCTGCATAGGCAGAACGTACGGGGAAACCTATTTTCCCCATCACACTGCTGATGACTACGAAATGGCCCTTTTTCCGGGCCAGCATCCGGGGCAGTATTTCTTTTGTCAATGCAACGGTGCCGAAGAAATTAACTTCCATAATTTTTCTGTCCACTTCCAGAAGGGTTTCATGAACCATCGACCGCTGGCTGATTCCGCCGCAATGTACCAGAATGTCGACAGCCGGCACAAGTGTTTCAATACGTGCGGCAGCATTTTTTACGGATGCCGTATCCGCCAGGTCAATGGGCAAAACCCATGCTTTTCCTCCTTTTTTCTCAATCTCCTGCCTGATTTCTTCCAGTTTTTCTTCCGATCGGGCCGAAAGAACCACATCCGCACCTTCGCCGGAAAAGGCGTGTGCGAGGGCTTCTCCTATCCCCGAAGAAGCTCCGGTAATCCATACTGTTTTGTCTTTAAACTTCATGCTGAAATAGTTATATCGGTGAGGTAACGAGTTGCTGTACCATCTGAATGATGTCGTCATGCAACTGTATAAGACGCATCAGGTAAGGGTCTTTGCGTTTTTTCATCCTTCTGAAACGCAAAAAGCCTCTCACTTTTTTTAAGAGAATGAAGTAGTTGAATGCAAGAAAACCTGTAACAGGCAAGCTCAGAAGGTAAAGCAGGCTCATCCAGAAATGGGGCAGGACCAACAAGCTTGCCAGGAAAAACAACAGGTAAACCAGAGGGAACAAGAGAAAGGCCAGTACAAACTTAAAGGAGCTGTGAAACTGCGGGTCTTTGACCTTCCTGATTCGGATGAAACGTACCGGGAACCAGTAGGGAAGTATGTTGTGAATAAGGCCGTAAAGAAACAGAGGAAAACCAAGGACAAGCAAAAGAAGGGACGGCAGAAACGGAAAGGACTGGAAGGCTTTTTTTCTGAAAAGCCAGTACCTCAGGTTCAATTTTTCCGTACCTTCTTTCAGTTCTCTCACTTTTGCCGCCAGGGGTTCCAATTTTTCGGGTTGTTCCTGAGCGAATTGGTCAAGCTGTGTGGTGAGATGTTTGTCAAACCGGAAAGCAGCGTAATGATCTTTTTCCACGAAGTGAGGGGTATAGATAAACCGGAGTTCATGGATAACATCGTAAAAAGTATCATTCCGGATATCAATCATCAGCTGGCTGAGTTTTTCGGCCAGAATATCCCGCATAGCATTGAATGCTTTGGGTTTATTCTCCCTGTAGAGGGATAGAAATCCTGAAACATCAATGGGATCACCAAACTGAACAAGGAGGGGTCGTCTGAAATTCTGGTAATGATGATAATCCAGTCCTACGGGCACCATTTGGACGGGTACTGATTCGCCCAGTTCTTCCTGGGTGAGCATGGCAATGCGGAAAATGCCTTTTACCAGGGGTCTCAGGCGTTGTTTGTCGCCGTGGTTTCCTTCGGGCATGAGGCATAACGCATGGCGGTCGTGCAGGACGCTGAGGCATGCCTGAAACGTTTCATCGTTTTTGCTCAGATTTTCCGCGCCGTCGCGAATACGGAACACGGGCATGATTTTCAGGAAATGCAGCAGACGGGCCTGGGTGGGGTTATTAAAAATGTCGGCTCTGGCAAGAAAAACAGGCTGCCCGTGGGTTGCATAAAGCACTGCCAGTGCATCCATCAGCGCATTCTGATGGTTGGGTGCAAAGATAACGGGCAGGTTGTCGGGGATTTTGTGGGCATCGACAACCGTAATTCGGCTGTAATACTGGCGAAAACTAAAGGTAACCCAGGGTTTCAGGACCCAGTAGAGCCAGTCGAAACGATGAATGCGATGCCGGTTGGGTCGGAATGGCATAACACTATCGGGGTTCTAATTGTATTTTTTCAACAGTTGATACATCCTTCTGGTATCGGAACGATCCTGTAAAGAACAGGATGGCTGCAAGAACCAGAAACAAAGGAAGGATCGACATTCCCTGCTGGATTCCGTGTTTGTCGGAAATAGCGCCTACTATCAGGGGACCCAGGGATGATCCCAGCAGATTTTGTATCACCACTGCAATGGCATATGAAGTTGCCCGCAGTCCGGGATGTACAAGGTCCTGTGTAACAGCCGCCGCCGCCGGGATGAAGGCTGAAATGCCTACTCCCATCAACAGGAGCATGATATATTGCAGTGAACCGGAAAATACAACGAACGCCAGAAACAAAAAGATGGCCGAAAGAAAAGTGCTGATGGCCGGAAACAGAAGCCTTGCATTGGGACGGGTTCGTTTCCACTTATCTGTAATGAGGCCTCCGATGGGGGCTCCGATGAGGGCCAGCAGCATGACCAGCGATGCCTTTGGTCCTGCTTTATCCATTGGCAGATTATAGATGCGGTTAAAATAGGTAGCCAGCCAGAAAAGAATGGAATTGGTCACAAACACCACACCGGTAATTCCCAGGTAGGTAAACAGCAGTGATGGCCGTTCAAAAAATTCGGCCACAATATCTTTCAGCCCCATTTTTACTTTTTCCTGTTCTTTGGCATTGTTGCCGTTTTTAACCAGCGAAACGGTTTTATAATCCCGCACAAAAAAGAATAACACCGCCACAATGAACCCGGGGAGCGCTACCAGGCCAAATGCATGCCTCCAGCCCCAATGGGTGGCAATGATGCCTCCCAGGGCAACTCCCACGGCACTTCCCAGAGGAATGGCCGCATTCCAGATTCCCATCATCAGCGAACGTTTCCTTTCAGGATACATGCCTGCTATCATGGCAGTTCCTCCCGGTGCATACCCTGATTCACCAACACCAATGAAAAGCCTTGCTGTAAATAACTGCCTGAAATTGTTGGTAAATGCACAGGCCAGCGAAGCTACACTCCACAGGGCTGCCATAATGCCGATGGTTTTTCTGCGGCTCCAGCGATCAACCAGAACGGATGCCGGAAAAGTCAACGCCACAATTGACCAGTAAACCACCGACAAAAACATGCTTAACTGCTTGTCGTTCAAATGCCATTCCTTCTGAATAAAGGGACCGATGGATGAAACAACCATCCGGTCAGCATAATCAAAAAGGTATAGTAAAAACAGAAGAATAAAAACATAATTCGTATAACTTCTGCTGAACAGATAACCCGGAGGAGGAGTAACTTCTTTTTTCATACAGATGAATGTTTGTAACCTGATCGAACCTGTTAATTATTTGAATTCATCAAATATGCCGGTATTTGATATAGGTTTCCTTTCGTTAATCCACTCAACTTCGCGGCTAAATTAAACATTTTTTTAAGGTATGTAACCTTTTTGCTTTTCCGGTTTTCAAGGGTTGTCTTAATGTTAAATATTTCTTTCAGCAATGCCGCAAACCAGTTCCCTGATTTCATGTAAATGGTATCTTTGGGAAAACCTAAATATTCATCCTTATGCCGGAAGATTTTTATCCGATCGATGTGAAGAAGCTGACGGAGAATCCGTTTTATCTGATGGATGATGAGTGGATGCTGATAACAGCCGGTTCGCCCGGTCATTTCAATATGATGACTGCCAGCTGGGGTACTTTGGGTATACTCTGGAACAAGCCCGTTGCCCTTTGTTTTATTCGGCCGCAACGCTATACCAGGAAATTTGCTGACGAAAGTTCCTGGTTTACCCTTTGTTTTTTTACCGAAGCATACCGTGAGGCTCTGAATATTTGCGGCAGTAAATCGGGCCGGCATATTGACAAGGTAAAGGAGACAGGCCTGACTCCTGTTGTTACAGAAAACGGGAACATTATTTACAGGGAAGCCAGAATGGCATTTGAATGCCGCAAGCTGTACCATGATGATTTCAGGCCTTCGCAATTTGATGTTCCCTCTTTCATCAAACGCATTTACCCCAAGGAAGACTATCACAGGTTCTACATAGGTGAAATAGTTACCTGCCTGAAAAAATAAAACAGGTTGCAAATCATGGCCAATAAGGAGAAGTTTCGTTGCGGGCAGATGGGGAATACAGATTTTCTGTGGTTATCTCCGCTCGGATATATATCTGTATGTTTGTCAGCGGAAGCGGTTTGCCGGATTTCTTTTCAGGAGGGAAACTTCGGTAATGTATGGCCGCCAGATCATGCATTGGCCCATGAGGTAATCAGACAATTGAATGCTTACTTTGAAGGGAAGCTTCGGGCATTCAGCCTCCCTCTCTCACCCGGAGGTTCGGTTTTTCAAAATCAGGTCTGGGATGCCGTATGCCGGATACCATACGGAAGCACCGTGTCGTACAGCGCATTGAGCAGAGAAATTGGCCTTCCCGATGCAATAAGGGCTGTTGCCGGAGCCATCGCTTCAAATCCCTTGCTGCTTGTTATACCCTGTCATAGAGTTACAGGAAGTACCGGTAAACTTACGGGTTATTCCGGAGGGCTGGATCGTAAACGCAAACTGCTTGAACTTGAACGCCGGTTTGTTGTTTATGGTAAAAGCACCCTCTTTTAACATGACTGAAGCAGAAATCATCATTCAAAAATTTCCGGTGGTTCTTTTTGATGATACCTGCCTTCTTTGCAGCCGGGCAGTTCAGTTCATTCTGAAAAATGAAAAAGGGGTTCCTTTTTATTTTGTTCCTCTTCAGTCACCTGCACTGAAAAACTTACCTGGCTTAAATGGTCTTTCGGAGAAATCGGATTCACTGATCCTGCTGTACCGTGGAAACGTGTACCTCTGTTCCGATGCAGTGCTTCAGACTGCCAGATTGATCGGATTTCCATGGAATTTAACTGCAATTTTTTTTCTGATTCCGCGAGCGATGCGTAACGGCCTGTACCGGTGGATCGCTTCGCACCGGTATCAGTGGTTTGGGAAAACGAATACCTGCATGGCGTTTACCGGCAAATTCAGGGGCAGGTTATTGGAAATTACCTAAAATTCGTAATCGCCTTGCTCAAATTTCCTGAACCGGTCGGCAAGATAGGCAATCATCCGGCTGATGGATTGGATGCTTTCAGTGGTTTCGTCCGAGACGGTTTTTTTCCCGAG
>JAAYUG010000011.1 GCA_012517825.1 Bacteroidales bacterium
ACCCACGTAAGATAATTATCGCTGGAATGGTACCAGTCAGAACCCGCATTGGAAAAATTATTTTCCCAGTTGTAGCCTGTCATCCTGTTCCCTCCCTGGCGAAAAACCGTAAAGCGTTCCGAACCAGCCATATTCTGGTTGGTACCATATATGTAAGGGCTTATAGCGTGCCGCTGTGCACGGGCATTGATGGTAAACTGAACAGGAATTGTCTGGCAGATAATCTGCACTGAAGTAATAAGTAAAACGGATAGAAGGAAAAACCATTTTTTCATAGTCCACTCAGGTTTTGCTTATTTTATTTCCCCTGGTTGAAGATGCTTGCCCAATTCCAGTTCGGTTGTATGTGTCTATTTCGTGAGTATAGACTTAAAAAATGCACCCTGATGGGTCGGGGTGTAATTCCAGTCCGAGAACATCATCGGAGCCCAGTCCGGGTCAAACACCCACACCATCCATGAAATTCCCTTGGACGCACAGTAATCCACAATTCTCCTGCCGTATTCCTCATCGGCCATAACCGGCACATGGGCACCCTTGTCGGTAGGATAGCAGAAACCAATTTCGGTGGCAAAAACCGGGTAGGTATCGGCCACGAACCCCCAGTCTTTCTCCCATTGCGGTTCCCATGGTTTCTGGCGCTTCATGGGATAGGGATGGGAAACATAAGCGATGCTCTCAAATGGTAATGGTTCATAACGCACGGGAGCCAGATCGTAGGCCCAGTCGAAACCGGCTACAAGCACAATTTTGTCAGGGTCATATGCCCGGATCAGCCGGATCAGATCGGCATTGATTTCTTTCCATTGCGGCCATGTAATGCTTCCCAGACGGCCGTTAAAGTCAGTCGGCTCATTGAAAAGCTCAAAGAACGGAACGGAAGTACGGCCGGCATAGTGCTCTGCCATGGTGCGCCAGAAATTGTTGGTTTCCTGCAGGGTAGTATAGTAGCCCGGATTCTGGAATAAGCCCATACGCAGATTCCCAATGGAATGCCAGTCGATAATCACATACATTCCGAGCGATTCAGCCCATTCAATTCCCTGGTCCAACAGCTTCAGGTAGCTGGCCTCACCCAGTTCACGCCAGGCGGAAGGATGCACCGGAAACCGGAGGCAGTTTGCACCCCAGGCCTTTGCTTCCTCAAAATACTGCCGGGTCCAGTGTCCTGACCGGCTCAGTTTGGCAGGATCAGAGGTATTAAAGCCTCTGAAAACCACTACTTCGCCTCTTTCGTTTACAAACTGATTTTTCCTTACAGCAATCCTGGAAAGCTTTTGCTCAACCTGCGCCGATACGGATGCGACTGAAAACATTGCCAGCAGCAACAAACCAATGTACTTTTTCATAAAAGCTGTTTTTTATGTTATAAAGACCTGTGCCTTTGTTTTGTACTTAAAAGCTGACAACATTCAGCAAAAAACAAAAAAAGACATCCGCAGGAACAATTTTGCGGATGTCTTTTCGCACAAAAGTGTTATTTACTTTACGTAATCGGCTTTATTAAGAAATTCAAACGACAGTTTTACGCTTTCGACAGGGGTTGTGGAGTATTCTTCCTGTTCCACAATAGGATATTTCATGCCAGCCAGTTCGGCATTTTCGAACAAAGCTTTGAAATCCATTTTTCCGCTGGCGCCGATTTCCTTTTCATCTTTCACGTGCCAGAGAGGGAAGCGGCCAGGGTATTTTTTGAAATAGGCAATCGGGTCAGCTCCGCCGACAACCACCCACCACAGGTCCATCTGCATGAATACCTTGGTAGGATCAAGGTGCGCCAGCATGTAATCGTAAATAACCGTTGAATCGATGGTTTTGAATTCAGCATCATGGTTATGGTATCCGAATTCAATGCCTTTGGCCTTGCACTTTTCCCCTACAGCATTGAAATAGTCGCAGTACTTCTGCAGAACATCCAGCTTTTCGAAAGCATCTTTCCCCATAAAGGGCTGAACAATGTATTTAACACCGGCGGCTAAATGAGCGTCAATGCAAGTGTCCCACCAGGCCATGGTCGCATCCCACTGGCCTTCTTCCGGCAATGGACGTCCGGTATGCGAGCTGATAAACTGCATGCCGTTCTTTTCAACCAAAGCCTTAAAATCTGCAGGACTCATGCCGTAGAATTTGCCATCGGCATATCCGGCTGTTTCAACAAAGGCATAACCGATTTTCCCTACCTTTTCGACCGTTCCAACCGGATCAGTCTGCATATCATCGCGGAGGCTGTATAACTGCAAACCAATATTCTTCTTAGGGGCAGCTTTTTTACAGCCGGTTTGCATAATAACGCCCGGAACAAGCAGGGCAAGCAATGTAACAACTGACAGAATTTTTTTCATGGATTACAGGTTTAAATGGTTCGAGGCTCAAATTTATTAAATTACCGATACAATGGAAGAGGTAATGAAGGATATTTATTCAAGTGTACCCACAATTTTTCTTCCGTGGAATTCTTTTGCAGGTATTTTTTCGATGTGCAGGGCGATGTTTTCGCTGGTTATCTTTCCGGCCGCGACAATTTTCATCCTTCTTCCCGCCTGATGAATCATGGCACGCAGCATGTCAGCCCCTTCCATGGCAGTAGCTGCCCCACCCGATGAGAGAACCCTGTCAACCCCAGCTTCTTTAAGGCGGCTCAGTTCAAAAAGAATATCATGGGTCTCATCAATGGCCTTGTGGAAAGTAACCGGCAGAGGCCGGGCCAGTTCCAGAAAACTGTACAGGGTTTCCAGGTCCACCCTTTTTTCCGGAGTGAGCATCCCCATCACCAGACCATCGGCTCCGGCTTCCTTCAGTCTGAGCAAATCTTCCCGCATCACTTCCTTCTCCTCTTCGGTATAGGTATAATTACCACCCCGCGGCCTGATCATTACGAAGATGGGGATGGACAAATACCGGCGGCATACCTTCAGCGTACCTACCGTTGGGGTCGTCCCTCCCATAGCCAGATTCTCGCATAGTTCAATACGATGCGCCCCCTTTGCCGCCGCTTTCAACGCTTCAGATATATTTTCCACACAGGCTTCCAGAACAATCATAGCAAAAAACTGATTAGGGAGGCCAAAGGTAGAAATTTCCCCTGAATGACAGGAAGGAAATTCAACGGGGTCGCTTTTCCCCTTGCACGGAGCTGTTGGAAATGAATGTTTAGCCCGGCACCAGAAATTTTCGCGGCATCCTCCGTTATTAGTTTCGCAGGCTGTGCTATGCTATGGCCCGGCAAAAAATTCTGCAGTGGATGCAGAAATCGAAGCGGTGAGATATCACAAAAAATTGGATTAATTTTACTGAAACAAATCACTATGCGCAGCATTTTTCTTCTTTCATGTCTTCTGATGCTGTTTTCGCCCCGTCTTTACCCGCAAACCTGCCAGGTGCTGGTGAAAGAATTGCAGGGCGAATATACGGGAGGCTGCAAGAAAGGCCTGGCACACGGACAGGGGAAAGCCGCCGGCACGGATACTTATGAAGGCCATTTCAAAAACGGATATCCCCATGGAAAAGGAACCTACCGATGGGCTGACGGATCTGTATATACCGGCAACTGGAACATGGGAAAACGGGAAGGCGAAGGCACCTACCGGTATATGAAAAACGGCAGGGAAGAACTGCTCACAGGAATCTGGAAAAATGACGTGTATGTGGGCCCAAAACCGGTTCCCCCTAAGATTATCAAAAAGTACAACATCAATCAGGTAAGCTTTCACAAGGCAGGTGAAGGAAACCAGGTAATTCTGATGTTTAAGCAGGGCGGCATGGCCAATGCATCGATCATGGAACTAATGATAGCGGCGAACAACGGAATTGAATTCCGAAGCGGCAGCCAGATAGGCTATCAGCAGGTTACCTTCCCCTTTGAAGCAAAAATTACTTACAAAACCTGGAATCCCCTGCGAACCGTCCTGCTCGACTGTACCCTTGAATTTGTTATTACGGAACCAGGAAGGTGGGAAGTAAGAATAGAGAACTGAAACTCAGTACATGATTATTTCCTTGATGGGAATATCATCAGGCAGGTTCCGGATGTAAAACATTTCGGCGTTAAGAGCCTCTTCCGGAATCTGAAGCCGGAACGAACCACTGAACCCCTTTACAATAACATTCACCCCTATGCCACGCGAATAGTTGACGTTCAGCACCCGGTACTTTTTTTTCAGGTCACCATACGTCATGCCCACCCGTATTCCTTTGTCGGAAACAAATTCTTCGCGGGTAGTGCGAAACTCCCCGATGCGGTTATAGGTGGTATCGGTCCAGCCGGGCTCCAGTGTAAACAGAATACCCTTCTTATCGCGGATTACAAATTTTCTGGCGGTTTCCTTGCACCCGTCGCAAATGGGAACTTTTTCAAGTGTTACTCTGAAAAAGCGGGCTAGGTTCTGCGTAGCCGTATCAATATTCTGCCCTATCCATGTTAGATCGCCGATTTTATTTCCGTAGAGTACAAAATTCACAGTGTCCTGCCCCTCAGCAGTATAATGGATTACCGTAAAAAAGCACAAGAGAATGAAAAGTTTTTTCATCATGCATGTTCTCCGTCAGGGGACACTGAGCAGAACCTACATTGCAAATTTAATTGAAATTAGGGCAATTGATGCATGGACAGATTAATGTTGCACCCGAATTGTGCTCTTCATCTTTTTTATCTCTATTTCCCGCTTTATCGCATCCGTCTTGCTTTCATACGGCTCAATGTATACCAGTTTCCATGGCCTCCCCCGCCTGGTCGAAGTGGTTGCTCCCGCGTTGTGCTCTTCCAGCCTCTCCT
>JAAYUG010000012.1 GCA_012517825.1 Bacteroidales bacterium
AAAAAGGGTTGACGTCACATGCCAACCCTTTGATAGGTAAGATTTCGTTGTAAATGAGGGAAAAAGTTTTCTGAAGTATCTCCTGCTAAATAAACTGGTTAATAATTGCCTCGTACAATTCCTGTTTTCCGCTTATCTGGGCTGGTTCAGAGGCATGAAGTGCCAGACTGCTCAATTCTTCGAGGGTTAGTTTTCCTTCTTCAAACAGTTTGCCTTTTCCGCTGTCGAAGGAGGCATACCGTTCTTTACGGAGTTTTCTGTAATCGGAGTGTTCCAGGATATTGTGGGCGATAAGGAAAGCACGGGCAAAGGCATCCATACCTGCTATATGAGCAATAAAAATGTCTTCCAGGTCAGTGGAATTTCTTCTTGTTTTGGCGTCGAAATTGATGCCGCCGGTGGTGAATCCTCCGGCTTCCTGTATGACCAGCATGGCTTCGGTGAGTTCATAAAGGTCAATCGGGAACTGGTCTGTATCCCATCCGTTCATATAGTCACCCCGGTTGGCGTCAATACTGCAGAACATTCCTGCATCGGCCGCTACCTGCAGTTCATGCTGGAAGGTATGGCCGGCCAGGGTGGCATGATTCACTTCGATGTTCAGTTTGAAGTCTTTGTCGAGGCCGTAATACCGGAGAAAAGAAATCACGGTAGATGCATCAAAATCGTACTGGTGTTTGGTGGGTTCCATGGGTTTTGGTTCGATCAGGAAGGTGCCCTTGAAGCCAGCTTTGCGGCCATAATCGCGGGCCATGGCAAGAAAACGTCCCAGGTGGTCAATTTCCCGTTTCATGTTGGTATTGAGCAATGACATATATCCTTCGCGGCCTCCCCAGAAAACGTACCCTCCTCCTCCAAGTTCAATGGTTGCACTGATGGCATTTTTTACCTGAAAGGCAGCAAAGGGCAGAACATTAAAATCGGGATTGGTGGCAGCCCCGTTCATATAGCGGGGGTGAGAGAAAAGGTTGGCCGTACCCCATAAAAGCTTTATTCCGGAAGCCTTTTGTTTTTCTTTGGCATACTCCACCATGGAAAAAACTCTTTTTTCTGATTCGGCCGGAGAGGGGGCCTCTTCCACAAGGTCATAATCGTGAAAGCACCAGAAAGGGATTCCTATTTTGGTCATAAACTCGAAAGCAGCATCCATTTTTTCTCTGGCGCGCACCATTGGGTCGGAAGCAGCATTCCATGGGAAATTCTTTGTGCCCGGGCCGAAAGGATCTCCTCCGGTTCCGCATAATGTATGCCAGTAAGCCATGGCAAAGCGGAGATGCTCTTTCAGCGTTTTCCCTCCAATTACCATGTTTTCGTCATAAAACTTAAAGGAGAGAGGATTTTTTGATTCTTTCCCTTCGTAATGAATTTTTCCTATTCCTTTAAAAAATTCTTTGTTTCCGATTAAGTAGTCCATGGGTTTATAATTTAATTGATCGTTTATCCTAAATAGTTATCCAATGCCTGTTTCCACTGTGTGTAGGCTTCTTCAAGAGCCGGGCGGATGCCGGTATCGGGTTCAATACTGCCTATTTTGTGCAGATGATTAAACGCTTCTGCAGAGTCTTTGTAAATTCCTGCACCTATGCCTGCTCCCCGCGCGGCCCCCTGGGAACCGTCGGTGTCGTAAAGTTCGATCCGAGCGTTTGTGAGGGTGGCCAGTGATTTTCTGAAAACAGGGCTAAGGAACATATTGGCATTTCCGGCCCGGATAACGGATGGGCTGATTCCAACCTGGTTCATGATTTCCATACCGTAAGCGAAAGAAAAAACGATTCCTTCATGGGCTGCGCGGATAAGGTGGGATGCGGTGTGGATATTGAAGTTCAGATGGACAAAGGCTGCCCCGGGGTCTTTGTTCTCCAGCATTCTTTCGGCGCCATTTCCGAAAGGAAGTACCAGCAAACCTTCAGATCCGGGAGGTATGGTTTCAGCCAGATCGTTCATTCGTTCATAGTTTAGTCCGTCGAGCACGTGTTTCCTGATCCAGGAATTCAGAATCCCGGTTCCGTTGATGCAGAGCAGTACTCCGAGCCGGTTGCGGCCCGGTGCATGGTTAACATGCGCAAAGGTATTGACCCGGCTTTTAGGGTCATAGGTAATTTCTTCGCTCACCCCGTAAACGACACCGGAGGTGCCTGCAGTAGCTGCAATTTCGCCGGGGTTTAATACATTCAATGAGAGGGCATTATTGGGCTGATCGCCTGCTCTGTAGGCAACAGCTGTTCCCGGCATCAGGCCAAGTTCTTGTGCGGCTTCCGGTATCAGCTGGCCCTGAATGGAAAACGTGGGAACAATTTCGGGAATAAGCGACTCGTCAATCTCGTAATACTGAAGAATGTCTTTGGAAATGCTGTTCTTCCTGAAATCCCATAAAATTCCTTCTGAAAGGCCGGAGGGTGTTGTCACCATCCTTCCGGTGAGGCGCCAGGCAATGTAATCCCCGGGCAGCATGATTTTGTGAATCTGGCGGTAAATGTCAGGTTCGTTTTCCCTGACCCAGCGCAGTTTTGATGCGGTAAAATTCCCGGGAGAGTTGAGCAGGTTTTCCAGGCAGACCGATGGCCCGATTTCCTTAAATGCTTTATCTCCGATTGAAACGGCACGGCTATCGCACCAGATAATTGACGGCCGGAGCACATTTCCTTTTGCATCGACAATCACCAGTCCGTGCATCTGATAGGAGATGCCGATTGCCTTAATTTCAGAAGCATTAATTCCGGCCCGGCCGATAACTTCGCGGGTGGCCAGTACCAGATTTTGCCACCAGAGGTCAGGATGTTGTTCGGCCCAGCCCGGGCGTATTGCTTTAATCTCCATTTCTGTTTTCGGAAAGAACACTCCGGCCAGGCACCTGCCTGTTTCAGCATCTACAATGCTTGCTTTAACCGACGAGCTTCCAATGTCGTAACCAAGTAACTTCATAAAAATTTCTAAAGAAATAATAGTGCATTTCTGGACGAAAATAGCAATAATTGCTATATATCCGCTTTGGGAAGAGTGAAAATAAACCGGCTTCCTTTCATAGGCTCGCTTTCCACACGGATGGTACCACCCTGGCGTTCTACAAATTCCTTGCAAACAATCAGACCAAGTCCGGTTCCTGTTTCGCCGGAAGTTCCAGGGGAGGTATGGAGTTCTTCGAGCTGGAACAGTTTGTTTTTCACCTGTTCTGTCATGCCGATTCCATTATCGGTTACACTGACTTCAATTTTTCCGTCCTTTTCGGAAGCGCTGACAGTCACCTTTCCCTTTTCGGGAGTGAACTTGATGGCATTGCTGATGAGGTTGCGCAGAATGGTGCTGAGCATATTCCTGTCGGCAATTACATGAAGATCCAGATTTTCCGTCAGCAGTTCAATCCTTTTCTTATGAGCTGTGGTTGAGAGAAACTCAAATGTTTCGTGGGTTACTTCTTCCAGATTGAGCCGTTCCGGTTCGAATCGGATACGGTTTGTTTGTGCGCGGGCCCATTGAAGGAGGTTCTCAAGAAGGTTATAGGCGGTTTCAGCCGAAAGGTTCATTAAGTCAATAATTTCAAGTTTTTCCCTTTCTTTCATCTGGCTGAAATTGCGCGACAACATGGTAGCAAAACCGCTGATGGCATGGAAAGGATTCTTCAGATCATGGGCAATCAGCGAGAAGAGCTTGTCTTTGGTGGCATTCAGTTTTTCCAGTTCCTTGTTTACCTGGGTAAGATGATCGGCCTGGGCCTGCAGTTCTTCGGCCTGCTGCCGCACTTCTTCCTGCCGTTCCTCAAGGAGAACATTAACTTCCTGCAAATGATGCGCCTGAGCAATAAGCTTCTCTTCTGAGAGTTTCTGCTGGGTAATATCGCGGCCAATTCCTACCAGACCAACAATTTCTCCTTTGGAGTTCTTTAAGGGCACCTTGGTTACGGATATCCAGGCGGGTTTGCCTTCTTCGTCGAGTCCTGGCTCAATCTGGTTGATGATCGGGGTACCGGTAAGCATCAATTGTTGTTCATCCTGATAAAACTTATTGGCCAAACGGGATGGATAGTAAATGAAATCGGTTTTACCGACCAGTTCCTCGGGTGTGCGGTTGCCCATGATCCTGGCCAGCTTTTTGTTGGCAACGATAAATCGGCTTTCACGGTCTTTAATGAAGATAAGATCGGGCATGTTGTCGATGAGTGTCCTGAGCTGGTTTCTTTCTTCGAAGAGGTCTTCTTCGGCCTTTCTGGCAATCTGGGCCTTTTCACGACGCAGAGCACTGATGCGGTTAATGAAAAGCCAGGTAATCAAGCCGGTAATGATGAGGATGATGACCAGTCTGAAAATCCATGTATTGTAAAAAGGAGGCAAAACATGAATCATCAAGGTGGCGCCGTGTTCCTCCGTCTCAGGAGCTCCGCTCAGAGCGATAGAAAGCTGATAGTCCCCCGGTTTCAGGTTGGTGAAGGTTGCCCTTCGGTTGGATGCTGAAGTCTGAATCCATTCATCACTCAGGCCCTTGAGCTGATACTGGTAAGTAATTTTGTTGGGGGAAACGTATTCCAGAGCGGCAAATTCAATCGTTACCATGAAATCGGAAGGAGAGAGGGTAATCTCACGATAACGGGAGGTGCCTGATTTTTCCGAAAGAAAATTTTCAGACTGCCGGACGCCTTTCCGGTTGAACACCTGCACGGAAGTGATAATTACCCTGGGATATTGTTGCTCAGCTGTTATGCTATCGGGGTAAAAATAGGTCAATCCTCCGGTTCCTCCGAAGTATAATTCTCCTGAGGCACTTTTGAAATAAGCACCGGGATAGAACGTGTTTTCCTGGAGTCCGTCATTTTTATCATAGACCCGTATGTCGCCCGTTTTGTCTATACGGGCAATGCCGTTAGCCGTGCTGACCCACAGGTTTCCCTGACGGTCGTCGAGTATTCCGTAAACCACATTGCTCGGAAGCCCGTTCTGAAGGGTGAATCGCACAAATTCGTCGTTCTCCTGATCGTATCGGTTAAGTCCTTCGCCTGTACCGACCCAGATGACTCCTTCGGCGTCTTCATAGATGGCGTAAACATCATTGCTGCTCAAACTGTGGGGATTGTTTTCGTCGTGTGTATAAATACGAATGGTTCCGGGAGTTTTTCTGATCCGTTCGGGTGAGTAAAGCAAAATCTTATTCAGTCCTCCACCTTTAGTCCCTACCCATAGTGTGTTTTTTGAATCGCATAATACTTTCATCACAGCATTTGAACTAATGGTAGATGAATCTTTGTCACGGTGAGGGAAATTGATAAACTTTCCGGTCGATGGGATGAAGAGATCGAGTCCTCCGCTACCAGGACCACCCCAGGTGCCAATCCAAATGCGTCCGTATTTATCGCCGGTAATGCTGTAAACGTAGTTGTTGCTCAATGAGGATGGATTATTGATTTCGCGCCGGAAAATCCTGAATTTTCCTGAGGTGAGATTCATCTGATTCAGACCTCCTCCGTCAGTTCCGATCCAGAGAATTTCGGGAGATGAGGGATTCTGCCAGAAGGAGGTAATGGCATTGCTCGAAAGTCCTTCAGCCGGAGAGGAATAGGCTTTAAACCGGACAAAAGCATTTGTCCGGAGGTTCAGCTTGTTCAAACCCGATTCCCTGGTTCCTATCCAGAGGTTTCCTTTTGCATCCTGCCACACAGATGTGACGATATTGCTGCTGAGTGAATTCGGATTTCCCGGTTCATTCCGGTACAATTTGAAAAATCGCTGCCGGATGTTATACTTATTGATACCTCCGATCTGGGTACCGATCCATACGGTGCCGTCGTGGCTCACAAAAGCGCTTGATATGGAATTATCAGAAAGACTGCTGATATTGCCGGGATCGTTTACCAGACGCTGAAATTTGTTTCGGCCCGGTTGCCAGATTGCCAGGCCTCCTCCCCGGGTACCGATCCATAATTCCCTGCTGGGTGTAAACACCAGAGTGGTAACCAGGTTGGAAGGCAGGCTTCCCGGATCGGCCGGATTAAAAAGAAACTGCCGGCAGGTATTCTTTTTCTGGTTCCATCGTATCAGTCCCTGGTCCCAGGTTGCTATCCACAAAACACTATCCGACTCATAGGCAATTGCCATAACGGCGCTGCTGATACGAAGGGATGGCAGATTGACCTGCGAATAGTTGCCGGAGGAGATGTTGAGACGGTAAAGCCCTCCATCTGTTCCGGCAAGAAGAGAATTACCATCCTGGCTTCGGTCGGTTTCAAGGCAATAAACAAAATTTTCAAGTGGGATGGTGTTGCCCTTTTTCGTGCTTATAAAGGAGGAAAACCGCAATGAATCGTTGTCAAGGCAATTGATTCCTCCTCCCCTCGTGCCGATCCAGATTCTTTTTTTTGCATCTTCATATATGCAGCGGATAGCGTCAGAACTTAAAGAACCCGGTTCATCCGGTGTATGAAATATGCGGGTAAATATTTCCTTGTCGGGGTGGTACAGGTTCAGGCCATGATCAGTGCCGACCCAGACTCTTCCCCGGGAATCAACAAAGATCGCCCGGATGGAATTGTTGCTGATGGATGTACTGTCGTGCGGGGATGGGCGGAATACAGTAAAGGTATATCCGTCATACCGGTTGAGGCCGTCCCATGTTCCGAACCACATGAAGCCTGTTGTATCCTGGGCAATGCTGGTAATGGTAGTCTGGGAAAGGCCATCTTCGGTGGATAACCTTGAAAAACGGGGAACAGCATATTGTCCATGGGCTTTGCTGATTGGCCATGAGAGCAGCAGGTATAAAACCAGAAGAACCGTATGGCGATAACGGTTCAGTTTATATGAAGCAACTGCTTTAGCCATTTAATAAACGTGCAGAGAATGACCGAAGATACAGTAAATTTTGGAGATACCCAAAAACAATCTGAAAATCTTTTCAGGAGGAATTAACGGGAATCCTGTCTATGGGATTGCAGTGAACTGGCAGGCAATAATATCACCCGGTTCATCTTCTTTTGCTCAGAACATGTATCTTTGTTTAAATAACCAGAAAAAACATGGATACGTTATCTGATATTCAGCGTTCCGAAATAAGGTATTTAAGAAAATTTGCCCTGCAGGAGTTTTCTGACGATATTCTTCCATTCTGGTATTCGATGATGCCCGACAGGAAGAACGGCGGCTTTTTCGGAAGGATTGACTTTCATAACGCTATTGATCATACGGCCGAAAAAGGACTGGTTCTCAACGCAAGAATACTATGGACCTTCTCTGCCGGTTATCGGTTGTGGCATGATGAGAGATGCCTTGAACTTGCTCAAAGGGCTTATGATTCGATCTGTTCACAATTCTTCGATGAAAAGTATGGAGGATATTATTGGGCAATTGATGCTGCCGGAAGGCCTGCGCAAACAAAAAAGCAGATTTATGCCCAGGCTTTTGTTATTTATGCCATGGCTGAATATTTTCTGATTACCGGCAGCCGGGAAGCGCTGGAACGGTCGTTAAATTTGTTTGAATTGATTGAAAAATATGCCTTTGATCAGCAGAACAATGGATATATTGAGGCTTTCAGCAGGGAATGGGGGGCTGTTGAAGATCTACGGCTGAGCAACCTTGATATGAACGAAAAAAAGACAATGAATACCCATCTGCACGTTCTGGAAGGATATGCCAACCTGTACAAAATCCATAAAGAAAAGGAGCTCGGTGAGCGGCTGAAAAATCTGATCGGGATATTTTTTGACCGTATCATTGATCCAACCGATCATCATTTCCGGCTTTTCTTTGATGAATTCTGGAACAGTAAATCGGAGACCATTTCCTATGGACATGATATTGAAGGCAGCTGGCTGGTTCAGGAAGCGGCAGAAGCATTGCAGGACGACTCCCTGATAAATCTTTCAAAGGATAATGCGGTGAGGATGGCGACAGCTGTTCTGCCCGGAATCAATTCGCTCGGCGGCTTGTGCCATGAAACTGAAAGGAAAGAACCTTTCAACAAAGGAGAAATGGAATGGTGGGCTCAGGCTGAGGGAGTAGTTGGTTTTCTGAACGCATGGGAAGTATCGGGCAATAATCAGTTTCTCCGGGCGGCAACCGGGCTTGCACGGTTTATAACCTCCTATTTTCTTGACCTGCATGGAGGAGAATGGTATTACCGGCTGAACCCTCAGGGAGAACCTATCAGTACTTATGATAAGGCCGGTTTCTGGAAATGCCCATACCACAACGGCAGAATGTGCTTTGAACTATACCGGCGGACTGAAAACCTGCTGCGTGAAAATTAATGCAAAACCCCATCCATTGTTCCGGCATCCTAAGCATTAGCTGGCTTTTTCCGGAGTTTTCTGATGACCTGAAAATGAATTTTTGGCAGGTAGAGGAGAAAAAGCATCAGCCCGGCCAGGGTGAGTCCGGCTCCGGCGAGAAGAGTGAAGGGAAGTCCGGCCTTTTGCGATAAGGTGCCTGCCAGGAGGCTTCCGAAGGGGCCGATACCCAGGAACGACATGGCATAAAAGCTCATTACCCTGCCCCGCATCCGGTCATCCGACATAGACTGAATGAGGGTGTTTCCACTGCCCATAGTCAGCATCATTCCCATTCCACCCAAAAATAAGGCGGTTGCATCCAGCCAAAGGTTGCGCGAGAGGGCCAGAACTACCAGATTGGCAAGAAAAAGGCCCATAGATACCGGCATATATTTCAGAAGGCTCAGGGTGTTTTTCCGTGAGGCGAGAAACAGGGCGCCTGTCAGGGCTCCTGCTCCCGTCATACCCATAAGGAATCCAAGCGTATGAGCTCCCCCATGCAAAATGTCACGAGCCAGGGCCGGAAGCATTACCGAATAGGATACGCCGACAAAATTAATTAATGCAATAATTAACAGAATGGTGCGGAACGGAAGCTGGCCAAATGTGTATCTGAATCCCTCAATCAGCTCGGCAAAAGGATGCGGCCGGCCGGATTTTTTTGGCAGTTCAGGAAGACGCATCGCTACAAGTGCAGCAATAACCGCCAGGTAGCTGATTCCGTTCAGCAAAAAACAATTGCCTTCCCCAACGAGGGCAATCACCACACCTCCAATGGCGGGGCCAATCAAACGGGCTGAATTGAACATGGCCGAATTCAGAGCAATGGCGTTCACCAGATCTTCCCTTTTTTCAATCATCTCTACAACAAATGACTGGCGGGTAGGTGCATCGAATGCGTTGACGGTTCCCAGGAAAAAACTCAGAACAAGAATTTGCCAGATGTCAATCTGGTTTGTGAAAATCAGCAGCCAGAGCAGAAGTGCCTGAATCATTGATAAAATCTGGGTGATAATCAGAATATTCCGCGAACTGTACCGGTCAATCAGAATGCCGGCCACAGGTGTAACCAGAAGAGCCGGAATCTGGGTACTGAACCCTACCAGTCCGAGAAGAAACACTGAATCGGTAAGCCGGTATACAAGCCAGCTTAAGGCAATCTGCTGCATCCAGGTACCAATGAGGGATATGCTTTGCCCTCCGAAAAACAATTTGTAGTTGCGTGATCGTAATGCTCTGAATGTTTGCCTGAACCAGGCAGAAAAAGATTTCCTGATGTACACAGGATAGATCTGATCCGGAATAAAACCGATCCGTTTGTTCCTGGGCATAATTGGCTGTAAAGATATCATTCCTTTGAAAATTGTGGGTAAATTTGTTTGTAGTATTTTTTCAAAAAGCATGGATATGAAAACCAGGCATATTGTAATTTCTTTTATTATATGGGTTGTGTTGTTCCATACAGCCAATGCCCAAACAAAAGAGCCAACTGAAAAAAGTATGCTGGAACAGCAGTTTGAGATGCTTGGTCACCAGCTGGATGTTTTGCAGAAGACGATGGATGATATTCTCTGGTACGACAGGGTTGGCGATGTTGCCTATATCGATAAGGTGTATATTACCGGACCTCCTCCGGCTCATGAGAAAAACCCGACAGCTGAGGGAGCCGGGAATCCGGTGAAATTCTGGTGTTACGTTTTTATTCCCAGGTCAGTTGATCCTGCAAAAAAATATCCGCTGATAGTACTTCCGCACGGAGGAGTACATGCTGATTTTACTACCTATCACACCCATATAATCCGGGAGTTGATGGCCCAGCAGTATATTGTGGTTGCTGCCGAATACAGGGGAAGTACGGGATATGGCGCGGATTTCTGGCGTAAAATTGATTACGGAGGCCTGGAAGTGGAAGATGTGGATGCAAGCCGGCAGTATATGATTGACAATTATTCAATTGTTGATAAAAACCGGGTGGGAATTGTTGGATGGAGTCATGGGGGGCTTATTGCGCTCATGAACATTTTCCGGTATCCTGAACATTATGCTGTTGCCTTCGCCGGGGTTCCTGTCAGCGACCTTGTGGCCAGAATGGGATACAAGGATGATGAATACAGGGCGCTTTTTTCAGCCGATTATCATATCGGTAAAACCGCAGGGGAGGATGTGCAGGAGTACCGACGCAGGTCACCTGTATGGAATGCTGAAAAGCTGAAAACTCCTTTGCTGATTCATACGAATACCAATGATGAAGATGTAAACGTTCTGGAGGTGGAAAACCTGATCAATGCCCTTAAAGCGTACAACAAGAAATTCGAATATGAGATTTTTCAGAATATCCCCGGCGGTCATTCATTCGATCGCATGGATACAAAAGAAGGAAGAGAAATAAGGTACAGGATTTATGTGTTTCTTGGACGTTATCTTCAGCCTCCCGTTCCGTTCAGATCGCAGACTGATATGGAAAAAGCGGCATACCGGTTCCGTTAAGACTCGTTATTATCCAGAACAACAGGCTCCATATTTTTAGCTATGAGGTTGAAGAGAATCCAGGCGATAAGATAGGCCGTTCCTGCAATAATAAACAGGGTGAGATATCCTGTCTGGATGCTACCCTGTTTTTCCCAGAATTCCAGTATGTTTCCTGCCAATATTGCGACAAGCATTCCGCCAACTGCACCGGCCATGCCTCCGATTCCCGTTACTGAGGCCACGGCATTCCTGGGAAACATGTCTGAGACGGTAGTGAAAATGTTGGCCGACCAGGCCTGATGACACGCCGCGGCAAGAGAAATGAGTACAATGGCGCTCCACAACGTGATGCCCCTGGTTTGAGTGAAAACAATAGGGATAACGAGAAGGGCAAATAACAGCATGGCCCGGCGACGGCTTTTGTAAACCGCTACACCTCTGGAGATCATGAACGAAGAGAGCCACCCTCCGAAAATGCTTCCAACGGTAGTTGCTGTATAGATAACCACAAGGGGAAGCCCGAAAGATTTAATGTTTAGCCCCCGGACATCATGCAGCCAGCCGGGAATCCAGAAAAGATAAAACCACCAGATAGGATCAGTAAGGAATTTTCCTACAACAAAAGCCCATGTTTGCCGGTATTTCAGCAAAGTGAGCCAGGGAATGCTGGTTTTATCCTCCGATTCCTGGTCTGATTTGATATAGGCAAGTTCTGCCGACGAAAGCCGCTTTTGTTTTTCAGGAACCTCATAAAAAATAAACCAGAAAATCAGCCAGATAAATCCAATGGCACCGGTGGCTATAAATGCCATTTGCCAGCCCCATTTGGAGGCAAGCCATGGTACCACAATCGGAGCTATAACGGCGCCTATGTTGGTTCCGCTGTTAAAAATTCCTGTGGCCAGGGCACGTTCCTTTTTAGGAAACCATTCGGCTACCGTTTTTATGGCAGCAGGGAAGTTGCCTGCTTCGCTGATTCCCAGAAAGGCGCGGGCTGCACCAAATCCGACAGGACCCTTTGCCAGGGCGTGTGCCATGGCAGCAATACTCCAAAAAATCAGTGAAAGTGCATATCCGATTTTTGTTCCGATTTTATCAATTACCCGTCCGGCCAGTATCATCCCAGCCGCGTAAGCCATCTGAAAGGCCGTGACGATGTATCCGTATTCTGCTTCCCCGATTCCAAGGTCGGTCTTGAGCAGGGGTTTTAAGATCCCTATGACCTGACGGTCGAGATAGTTTACCGTAGTGGCAAAAAAAATGAGGGCACAAATTGTCCAGCGGTAATTTCCGATGCGCTCCTGAAGGGATCCATTGGAATTCATGGGAAGTCTATTATTTGTATTTTTTAACTATTTCAACAGTACGGATTATCTTTTCTTTTAATGTTGGCCAGTCCTTTTTTTCAATAATTTCTTTTGTAAAAAGCTGCGTGCCGAGGCCAATGCAAACCGCTCCGCTCTGAAACCAGGCTTTAATGTTTTCTTCGGTTGGTTCAACTCCGCTGGTGGGCATAAGGCTGACCCATGGCATGGGGCCTCTGACGGCGGCAATGAATTTTGGTCCGCCTACAGCCCCTCCGGGGAAAACTTTAATAATCTCAGCGCCCAGCTCTTCGGCTTTCGAAATTTCGGTCACCGACCCTGTGCCGGGAATCCAGGCCACTTTTCTCCGGTTGCATGCCCTGGCCGTGTCTTCGTCGAGCAATGGCGACACAATGAAGTTGGAACCCAACTGCATATACAAAACGGCTGTCTGGGCATCGATCACTGAACCGGTACCAAGAATCATGCCCGGTAATTCCTTTACAGCAAACCGGTGGAGATCGGAAAAGAGTTCATGGGCATGGCTTCCGCGGTTGGTGAATTCAAATATGCGCAAACCTGCATCGTAGCAGGTTTTTATAACGGCTTTGCAGGTGCCGGCATCAGGATGGTAGAAAATCGGGATAACACCAGCCTCCAGCATTTTTTGATACACCTGAATACGGGGAAAATCGGTCATAATTTTTGTATTGAACAATCGATTGCACAAAATTAGAAAAAAAACTAACTTTGGCAAGGGTTAATCAATGAAAAAAAGGGTTACTATACACGATATAGCCCGGAAGCTGAATACGACTGCTTCGACCGTTTCGCGTGCTCTTCAGAATCATCCGCGGATAAGCCAGGAAATGCGCCGTAAGGTTCAGCAGACAGCCAGGGAAATGAATTATCGTCCGGATGAGATGGCAGTCAACCTGCGCAAAGGCCAGCGCAACATTCTGGGCGTTATTGTTCCCCAGGTTGACCGCCATTTCTTTGCCCGCGTAATCAGGGGCATTGAGGAAGAGGCTGGGACGCAGGGTTATCACATCCTGATAGGGCAGTCGTATGAGAAGGTTGAACGGGAAGTGCACCTTACCGAAAAAATGGGGAAGGGAGTAGTGGAGGGCCTTCTGATTTCGGTTTCGTTGCAGACAAGAGACTACCAGCATATACAAAGGCTGATTGAGCAGGAAGTGCCTCTGGTTTTTTTTGACCGAGTACCTGAGGAAGTGCATGCCGACTCGGTAGTGATTGATGATTTTGAGGCGGCGTTTCAGGTCACCGAACATCTTATCCGCTCCGGTTGCCGCAATTTGGCTCATTTCGCCGGCCCGAACCATATCAATATCTACCGGGAGCGATCAAACGGTTTTCTGGCCGCCATGAACCAATACCGGCTGAAAATCAATACAGATTGGATGCTGGACAATGTTCTGACAAAGGAAACCGGGTACAGGGCAATGAAATTTCTCTGGAGCCAGAGGATAAAGCCGGATGCCATTGTTTCATCAGGTGATTATTCTGCCCTGGGTGCCCTGCTGTGGTGCAAGGAGTATGGTGTTGAAGTTCCAGGCCGGATGTGTATAACCGGTTTTGCCAATGAGCCTTTTACCTCCCTTATTACACCGGGTATGACTTCTGTTGAGCAGCACGGATTCGAGATGGGGAAAAAAGCTGCTTCCCTGCTTCTGGAGAGGGTACAGGGAAAATATTCCGGACAGGATGTTCGTAAAATAGTCATTCCTTCCGAACTGCATATCAGGGAGTCATCAAGCCGCATGGTGTGCAAGGCAAATAAGAAGCAAACAAAACCTCATCAATAAAATCGTCAGGTTATGAATATTGAATACGAAATCCGTTATGCCGTTCATCCGGCTGATTTCAAAGGGTATGATACAGAGCGCCTTCGGAAGGAATTTCTTGTTCCGGGCCTTTTTGTGCGCGACAAAATCAAAATGGTCTATTCGATGTACGACCGGTTTATCATCGGCGGGGTTCTGCCGGTTTCCTCCCCTTTGCTGCTCGAGCCGGTTGATGCGCTGAAAGCTCCTTTTTTTCTTAGCCGAAGGGAAATCGGAATCATCAATGTCGGGGAAGAGGGTGTTGTTAAAACCGACGGTAAGGAATATGCGCTTGGATTCAAGGAAGCCTTGTACCTGGGAGCAGGCGCAAGGAATGTGGTTTTTGAAAGCCGGCATTCCTCGCGGCCGGCCCGATTCTATTTCAATTCCGCACCAGCGCATACTTCGTATCCCGACAAGCTGATAACACGGGCTGATGCCGAAGTTGCCGAACTCGGTGCACCGGAAACTTCCAATTTCAGGCGGTTAAATAAGCTCATAGTGAACAGTATAGTAAAAACCTGTCAGTTGCAGATGGGATTGACGGAACTTCAGCCGGGCAGTGTATGGAATACCATGCCTCCGCATACCCATGCACGGCGTATGGAAGCCTATTTTTACTTTGAAGTACCCGGGGGCCAGGCGGTTTGTCATTTCATGGGCGAGCCCACGGAAACCCGTCACATCTGGATGGCCAATGAAGAAGCTGTGCTTTCTCCGCAATGGTCGATTCATTCGGCCGCGGGCACCGGCAATTATTCGTTCATATGGGGTATGGCCGGAGAAAATCTTGACTACGGTGATATGGATACAGTAACTCCCGACCGGTTGCGTTAGTGAAACCTTAAAAACATACGGTGATGAAACCCACATGTTTTGCCAACATAAGCACCTATAAAAATTTTTCAAACATCTGGGTTGTGTCATACCACTTAAAATCAATTTTGTTATGATGAATTACATGGAATTGTTTTCACTGAAAGGAAAAACAGCCCTGGTTACTGGCGGAACCCACGGACTGGGCATGGCTATTGGAAAGGCTCTGGCAGGTGCCGGTGCAAGGCTCGTAATCAATGATCTGAGCCGTGAGAAGCTTGATCACGCTGTTAAGCAGTATGCTGCCGAAGGAGTGGATGTGCTCTCCTATGTTGCCGACGTTACACGGGAACAATCGGTAATGGATATGCTTGATTCCATTGAAAGGGATCATGGACCTGTTGATATTCTGGTGAACAACGCCGGGATTATTAAGAGAATTCCGGCACTGGAAATGTCTGTGGAAGATTACGAACAGGTTCTGAAAGTGGACCTGACGGGGCCGTTTATTGTGTCAAAACAGGTTGCCAAACGAATGGTTGCAAGGAATTCAGGCGGTAAAATTATCAATATGTGTTCCATGATGAGTGAAATGGGTCGCAGTACGGTCAGCGCCTATGCCGCAGCCAAGGGTGGGCTGAAAATGCTGACCAAAAATCTTGCAACCGAATGGGCAAAGTACAATATCCAGGTAAACGGAATCGGTCCGGGTTATTTTGCAACCGAACAAACTGCTCCTATACGGGTGAACGGACATCCTTTCAATGAGTTCATTATTCACCGTACTCCGGCAGGTAGGTGGGGCGTGCCGGACGATCTGGCTGGGGCGGCTATTTTTCTCGCTTCACCGGCTTCTGATTTCATTACCGGGCAGGTCATTTATGTTGACGGAGGCATCCTGGCTACCATCGGAAAAGCCTATTCGGAATCGTATTAGGCGACTATTAAATGGCCGGATGCATCGAAAATATTTATGTTGCTCAGGGAAAACTCAGCCAATAATGTGAAACGAAAATCAAATATGCGTGCATTAACTATAAAACCCAATGAAATGAAATATCTGGTTATTCTTTTACTCGTTCTTCTGAGTGCATGCAAACCCAAAGAACGGACAATTGAAGTGGTAAATACTCTGCCCGTTAACCGGACGGATGAGCCTGTCATCATTCAGCGTCAGACGCTTGAACGCTGGTTTCATGCTTCACTGAAAGGAGAACAGATTCTGGTTCTTCAGGGTAAGGATACAATCCCCTCACAATGTGACGATACCGATGGTGATGGTGCATGGGATGAATGCCTTTTTTTCGGTAATGTTCCTGCTTCCAGTACGTCGGAATACAGGTTGATGCCGGTAAGGGAACTTCCCCTTTTCCGCCCGAGAACCAATGTGCGGATGGCGAAGATTATTGAAATGTTCAAGAAATATGAGGAGCTGAACGAGGCGGAACGCATAAAAGGTACTGATACCAAAGTTACTTCCACCGTTTACCAGCTCGAGGGTCCCGGCTGGGAAAACGACAGGGTTGCTTTCCGGAACTACCTGGATGAGCGCAACGGAATGGATATTTTTGGCAAGGTGGTTGACAGTATGGTTCTTGATTTTATCGGAAGGGGCGATGATTATCATTCCATGGGACCCTGGGGGATGGACATACTGAAAGTGGGAAATTCACTTGGTGCAGGGGCAATTGCTCTTTTGCATGCTGATACTCTGGTCCGCGGAGGGATTCCTTCCAGGGGCAAATACCGTTTGATAACGGAAGGCCCGTTGCGTTCGCGCTTTGTTTTATCATGCGAAGACTGGAAGGTAGGTGAAGCGAAGTATGATTTGTACCATACCATTACAATCTGGGGCGGAACCTACAGCTATGAAAGCACAGTAAAGCTGAAAAATTCGGGAAGAGACACTCTGGTCGCCGGGATTGTAAAACTGCACAGCGATACTCTTTATGTGATGCAGGATAATCCGAAGTATATTATCCTGGCAACCTATGACAAACAGGCATTTAACGGGGAATATCTGGGCCTCGGTTTGATCGTTCCGCGCGATGCCTATCTCGGATGGAACAGGGCGCCAGAAGCAGGCCATGATGTTGTTTCAACCTATTATGCAAAGATCCTGGCAGAAAACAACCGACCTGTGACCTTTCGTTTCTATGCGTGCTGGGAAGTGTCTGATAAACGTTTTGCCTCGCGGGAAGGATTTATTGATTATATGAAGGAAGAAGCTGGCAAAATGGCTTTTCCCCTGCAAGCTGAATTAAAATAGCTGTCGTTACTGTTTTTCCGGTTATTTAAAGAAATATGCCGGACTGTTTTCCGGAAACTGTTTCTATTTTCACTACCAGAATTACCATCCGGTCAAGATTCTTTTCGTCGTAACTATATGGCTGCGGTGCACCATATTTTGCCATAATCAGGTCAAGGCCTTTTTTCTTCATCGGAAGATCCTGTTCGATTCGTATGGTGCCGGTTCCCATTACTGACCGGTATTTTGTGGTCCATCCGCATGGTTTATCAGCAGGAATGATTTCAGAAACATCTTCGATTTCAAAGCTGACTTTCGGATTTTTTTCTATCAGCTCAATCTTTTTCCCTGTTCGGGCGGAGTGGATGTAAAGGTAACCATCGGAGTGCGCGTAATTAACAGGAACGATGTAGGCGTATTCCCCGTCGACAAATCCGAGCCGGCAGACGGGGGAAGAATTGAGAATGTATTCGATTAAGGAATTGTCAGTGATCATTTTATCCTTACGCCGCATGAAGTAAATTTTCCTGCAAGATAGAATTTCTCCCGAAAATGTCCTTGCCGTCAGAATAAAAATTCCTCGGCCGGAATCATAAGGTTTTCAGATAGTCTGGAATTGTCATTATCTCTGAACAAGGCCGATTTAACTACTTCGGCAATGTCGCGTACCGGTCGGTCGGAACTTTGTGCAAAGGTTTTCTTGCAGAGGGGACAGGATGTAACAATGGTATCGGGATTGTTGATGGTAAGGTTTTCCAGGCTGTATTTCGTAATTTCGCGGCGTTTTTTCTGTCCGAGGACTGTATTTCCCAGGCTTCCGCCGCAGCAGATGCTTTTTTCCTTTTCTGAGGCGGTAGGGGTAAGAATGCCTGCGTGCTTCAATACCTGACGGGGTTCTTCGTATATTCCGCTTCCTCGGCCCAGTTCGCAGGGATCGTGGTAGGCGAGCGAAATGTTCCGGCTCCGCAGGCGGATTCGTCCCTGCATCAGCAGACGGTACAGGTATTGGGTATGGTGCATAACCGTTATCGGCAGGTGGTATTCTTCCCGGAACACTTTGTAGCAAATGGGGCAGGAAGTAACCAGGATGCGGGCTCCGGAGGAAAGTATTTTGTCCCTGTTTATTTCCATAAGTTGCTTCGCTTCGGCAATGCGGCCGGCTAATGCAAGGGGCCTGCCGCAGCAGATACTTTCTTCCTTGTCGAGGAAGAAATAATCCTCTCCGGCCTGCTGCATAATGGCTTCCATTGACTGTGTGACGGCGGGCGTGAGCTGACCCATACAGCCGGCAAAATAAATCACTTCGTGGTGCGGTGTGGGTTTTGCGGCGATATTCCGTTGCGGGTTTACGGGAAAATGCTCTTCCGTGCGGGCAATTGCACGAAGGTCAGTTGTGATAATCCCTACAGGACATGCAATGTTGCACCGGCCGCACATCAGACAGTTATCAAGTACATCTTCGTCGGGGGTATGATAACGGATATTCCGGATCATATAAACGCTCTGGATGTTCTGTATTCCGGCAGCTGCCGACATAGGACACGGATCGATGCAGATGCCGCAACGGGAGCAGGAATACACTTCGATTTCGGAAAAGGATGAATAGGCATTTCGGGTGCGGATTCCGTAGTTCCTTAAAAAGATCAGAACAACTTCGGTGGGAATATGCATATACCGGCTGAAAGGCAGAGCAACAAAAAACAACCCAAGGGCAAGAGAATAAGCCCACCATGCGGGATATTCGAACGATTGCAGTGGGATCAGTCCGCTCAGGAAATTCCCCAGAGACCCTGTGATAACACCCCCTGTCTGGTAAATTCCGGATGTAACGCTTTCGGCAAGCAGCCGGAAAGGGAAAATGCACCAGAGGGAGTATAGTGCCAGACGGTCGTACCAGAGCAAACGGGTTGTTTTTTTCATCCCGAGGGCGCGGGAACGAATTCTTTTAAACAGGGCGAGCGCTACTCCGCTGAGAATGAACAGCAACAAAAAATCCATGATGAATTCGAAAGCCTTTTCTCCCGGAAATCCGGCTGCCTCAGGCTCGAAAAAGCGGAAAAAAATCGGATAATATGGAGGGTGAATGGCCGCTGGCCTGTAAATCATTGCTTCCACATTGCCGGCAACGATCAGAAGAAACCATCCGAAGGCGAGGCTCATATGCATATACCCGAGCAGGGGATTGGTACGGAAGATCTTTCTGTGGAGCAGGCTTTCCAGAATAACTTCCTTAACTGACCGGATGGTTTTACCCGAAAAGATACCTCTTTTTAACAGGATCCGGTCAACACGGCTGAGGTGATAAAGCCATACGGCGGTTTTGTAAAAGAACCAGACCAGAAGAAAAGCAAGTCCGGCAGTAAACGGTATAACAAACAGATCGAAACCCATAATCAGTTGATTAACATGGTACGAAGAAGGTCAAGGATATGCCGTGTATTAACACCCCGGGGGCAAACAAGGGTGCATTTGCCGCAATACATGCATTTGGTCAGTTCAGAGCGGACCGATTCGGTTTCACCGCGCCGGACCATAAGCAGAATATGGCGGAAGCTGATTGGTTCAAACTGGCCTGCGGTGCAGGTTCCTCCGCAGGAACCGCACGCCATGCATATCCGCGACGTTGGTTCTTTTTCCTCCAGCCATTGTGCCAGGGACCTGTTGTTGTGGTCCAGGTTGATGGTGTGATCGGGATGTAAAGCAAATTGCCAGTTCATTTTACTGCATGTTGGGTTTGATGATTAAACCAGGCGGCAATTTCAAGGGCTGCTGCCCGTGCATCGCTTATTGATTCAGAAATGCTGCGGGGGCCTGATGAAGCCCCGGTGACGAATACCCCCGGCACAGGGGTGAGGTTACGCCGCAGATGCTCGTCGGATGGCTTTATGAAACGGTCATTCCCCAGAGGCAGGTTCAGCATGGCTGCCATTCGTTTTGTCCCTTCGGAGGGAACAAAACCGGTAAGCAGGACGAGCAGATCAACGGCCATGCGCAGAGGACGTCCGGCCAGGGTGTCTTCCAGCTTGACAATAATCCGATGGTCTATATCTTCGGCCGCTTCTGAAAGACGTCCGCGGATAAACTGTACGCCCCACTTTTCCTGGGCCTCGCGGTAGAGATCTTCAAAATACCGGCCGAACATCCGGAGATCCATGTAAAAACAAAACACTTCGCAGCCGGGAAGGCTTTCCTTGACACGCATAGCCTGTTTTACGGCCGTTACACAGCAGACCTTGGAGCAATATTCGTTTCCGACTTTTTCATCCCGGGAACCGACACAATGGACAAAACCAACACGCGCAGGTTTTTTTCCGGCAGCTGTGCGGATGGGAATTTTGTTCTGAAAACGTTCTTCCAGTTCTGCGGCCGTAATTACATTATCGTAAATACCGTAGCCGTATTCTTCCTTCTTATGTGCATCAAAGAGGTCAAAACCAGTGGCAACCAGAAGGGCATCGGCGGTCAGGATTTCTCCGTCAGACAGGGCTACCTCGAAGTGCCCGTTTTGTTTGACAATATTTTTTACTTCTGTCTGAAGTTTTATGTTCGCTTTTTCTTCAACAGCCGGGCATAGTTCATTGGTTATTTCATATGCCGGACGATGGTCAGGGAACAGAAAATCCCATTTAAGAACATGACCGCCCAGCTGGTCTTGTTTTTCGACCAGCGTAACTTCGTAGCCCATATCGCACAGATGAATGGCTGATTCCATTCCGGCCACTCCTCCTCCTATTACAACGATGTGTTTTCGGGTATGCATAAGAAGTATGTCAGCATTTAAGTGTTTCCGGCAATTCAGGGCTTCCGATGAACTTTCCGCCCGGCCCTGCATATTTCATGGCCGGATCGTAGGGGATACCCATTTTGTCGAGCAATGGCTCCACGGCAACCTGATGAAACTGCAGGCCAAGATCCCATGGGTCATAGCCTAAAACGAGCCCGGCCACTTCTTCAAACGTAAAAACAGGTATTCCGTAACCATTTTCTCCGTAAGTAATACCTTCCAGTTCCGCAATGGCATACTGGCCTCGGTCAAGAAACAAAGGGCAACCTGGGCAGTTGGTAATGATCATATCAGGCTTGTAAGGGGCCATGGAATCGAATTTCTTTTTGGTGTTGGAAAAAGTGTACCCCCTGTTAGCCTGAATGAGATACTGCCTGAATCCGAATCCGCAGCAATGGCGGCGTTCGGGGTAGTCCACCACTTCACCGCCCCAGGATTCTATCATACCCACCAGAACATAGGGGTATTCGGCGCCTCCAACGCCTTTATGCGGGAACATTTTGGCATAGTGGCAGCCAATATGTTCCACAACACGGAGAGGTTTGCCGGTTTTCCGGTTTATCAGCGGATATACAGCCTGGGCAGCGATCTGATCGCGGAATTTGTATATAATATCGCTGGCATGAGCCACATTGGCAGGCTTTTTGAATTCCCTGCGGGTGGCTTTCCATAACATCTCCCTCGTTTTTTCTTCGGTTTCCGGAAAATGATGCCAGGTTTCAAGTACTTCGGAATACACCCCAAACGATGTTACGCATGATACTGCCAGGTTCTCGTAACCGGTTTCCGTCATAAGGGCAAACTGACGGGCCACAACCGTCATGGTGGTTTCCAGGGGAACTATATCGGAATGATAGGCAATGCCCGTACAGGTAGTGTGAATCGGTTCCTCATAAAGGTCTTTTCCCAGCCGATTTTTCATGATTTCAATGAACGCCTTTTCCGCTCCGGGAAAAAAGGTTTGCCGCACACAGGAACGTACATAAAAATAATGGTCGTCGGCAATGGCTTTCTGGTAATCTTTCCACAGGGCTCTTTTCCCTTCAATTTTCATGATCGGTAGTGTTTGTTGTTGTTGGTATTGTATACATGCAGGAAATACTCACTGGTACGGCCTTCTCCTATGTCCATTTTCAATTCTGCCGCCTTCTTTGCCGAGAGTTTTTCTACTTTTTCGAAGCGTTCTGTTGCACCGGTAACATCGAAGATGCGCTTGATTTCGTTCAGGGTTTCTTCGGGAATTTTTCGAAGGGCACCTGGTCCGTCTCCCTGATAATTGGCCCCTATCCGTTTATAAACTTCATTCCAGTTTTTTTGTATCCAGTCCCATACAGGCCCTTGTTCGGGATGAAGATCGGTTCCAACTCCTTCAAGATAAAGGCAATAGCCATAGTTCACCGACCAGTCGCCAACGGTTCTCTTAATAGCCAGTTGTTGACGGCCTTTTTCTGATTCAATGAAATACCCCAGGTCCTGCGATAATCCGCGAAGGGCAGCAATGATGAGCCCGGGAGTATTGCCGCGCGGACAGCGTGTTTTGCACGACATGCATTCACCGCAATACCAGATGGTGTCGCTTTTCAGAAGCTCTTCCAGCTCCTGTTCATCTTTGCGCTGAACCATCATGGCTATTTTGCGGGGGTCGTAATTGTAAAAAGCTGCAGCGGGACAAATGGCTGTGCAGGTACCGCAATTGATGCAGGCTTTGAGTCCTTCGACAAAACGTACATCCTTTTGCAGTCTCTCATAAAGATTTTCCATGATCAATATGGAATGTTTCTAAATAATCAGAGCTTCTAATTTGGCTGATGAAGCATGTTTGATGAAAAAATGCCTAAATAAATTCCAAACAAATGTAGGGCAGGTTGGTGTTCCTGTCAATTAAGGGAAAGGCGTAAAATGGGGTAGTAAAAAGACGATACGTATAAATACGTAGTTTTTATATAAATGATATACAATAATTGTGGCAATGGGTAGTTAAGCAGAAGCAAAAAACATAGAATATACAATTAGGAGTTCCAGAGTTCCAGAGTTCCAGTGTTCCAGAGTTCCAGTGTTCCAGCGTAGAGCGTAGAGCGTAAAGCCAATTGTGAATGGCGAACGGCAAATAGCGAAAAGGCAACAGCGTAAAGTAAAAGAAATCACCAGAGAATCAGAATTCCACGAGCTTATGCTTCAACGCGTAAATGACGAGGTTGGCCGTGTTTTTTGAACCAGTCTTTTCCAGCAGATTGGACCGGTGTTTAT
>JAAYUG010000013.1 GCA_012517825.1 Bacteroidales bacterium
CTGGGAGCAGAACGTATTGTTGCAGGCAGTGCAGCTGCTACGGATACTGAACTGGTTAAAAACTGGCTGAGGGAATTCGGGCCAGATAAAATAGTGGTGGGTGCCGATATCAGGGATTTCAAAATTGCCGTGCATGGCTGGTCAGATACAAGCGACTGGAATCTGAATGATTTTCTGGCTTTCTGGCTGAAGGAAGGAGCAAAATACTTTCTGTGCACCGATATATCGCGCGACGGTCTTTTGAAAGGCCCTGCCGTGGATTTATACAAACAGTTAAAAAAACAGTTTCCTGAAGCTTTTCTGATTGCCAGCGGAGGCGTAGCCTGCTATGACGACCTGGTTGAACTGCAAAAGGCCGGCGTCGATGCGGCGATCATAGGCAAAGCCTTCTATGAAGGAAAGATTTCACTGAACGAAATGCAAACATTCATTGCACATGCTAGCTAAACGTATTATCCCCTGCCTTGATGTGAAAGACGGTAAGACCGTCAAGGGTGTTAAATTTCTGAATATTCAGGAGGCCGGTGACCCGGTGGAACTCGGCAGCCGGTATTCCGAGCAGGGAGCCGATGAACTGGTTTACCTCGATATTACTGCCAGCCATGAAGGTCGTAAGCTGTTTCATGACCTGGTGCGCCGTATTGCCCGCCACCTGAATATACCTTTTACGGTAGGTGGCGGTATTTCTGAACTGTCCGATGCCGAAGCCCTGCTGATGGCAGGAGCCGACAAAATATCCATAAATACTTCGGCTGTGCTGAACCCCGGATTGATTACTTCCCTGGCTCAAAATTTCGGAACCCAGTTTGTAGTTGTAGCTATAGATGCCCTTTTTGAAAACGGCCAATGGACAGTATATACCCACGGAGGACGCAAACAGACGGAAAAAGAACTGTTCAGCTGGGCCAGGGAGGCTCAGGAACGTGGTGCCGGAGAAATTCTTTTTACCTCCATGAACCACGACGGCACCAAAAATGGGTATGCAGTTGAGGCACTGGCTATGCTTTCCGGTCAGCTTTCCATTCCTGTTATAGCATCAGGCGGGGCGGGCAATATGGAACATTTTGCCGAGGTATTTACGGCCGGAAAAGCCGATGCAGCACTAGCAGCCAGCGTTTTTCATTATGGCGAAATACCCCTGCCGGCACTCAAAAAATACCTTGCCGAAAGAAATATCCCTGTACGAATATAAAGAGTTTATGCAACCTGATTTTTCAAAACTCGGAGGGCTTGTCCCTGCCGTCATTCAGAGCGCTTCCACCAAAAACATACTGATGGTTGGTTTTATGAATCAAGAAGCGTATAAAAAAACCCTGTCCACCGGATTGGTTACCTTTTTTAGCCGTACCCGCAATAAGCTGTGGACCAAAGGGGAAGAAAGCGGACATTTCCTGAAGGTGATTAGCGTCCATGCCGATTGTGATAACGATACACTCCTGGTTCTTGCCGAACCAAATGGTCCTACCTGCCATCTCGGAAACGAATCGTGTTTTGCCGATACCCGCTATACAGGTATCTCGTTCCTCATTGATCTGGAGGCTGTAATAGAATCCAGAAAACGCGAAATGCCTGAAAATTCCTATACTACCCAGCTCTTCCGGGAAGGTGTTAACCGGATAGCGCAGAAAGTAGGAGAGGAGGCAGTGGAAGTGGTAGTGGAGGCAATCAATAACAACAGGGAAAGATTATTGAATGAAGCGGCCGACCTGATATACCATTTTCTGGTGCTCCTTGCTTCAAAGAACCTGAAACTGGAGGATGTGGTTGATATCCTTCAGAAACGCCACGGATAAATGTTGGCCGGCAAATAATGCTAACATTACTGTTTTTCTATCGCTTCCAGCAATGTCTCGATGGAAAACGGTTTGGTAAGAATGACATCGGCCCCAAGTTTCCTTGCGGTGGCAAGATGATCATTGGCGCTGATACGCCCCCCTCCTGAAATGGCTATGATTCTGGGCTTCGGCTGAAGTTTTTTTGCATGCAGAAGAACTTCTATCCCATCTGCCTCGGGCATAATGATGTCTGTTATGATTACATCAGGAACAAACACCTGCAGGGCTTTGATGGCTTCATTTCCGTTACTCGCAGTATATACTGCATAACCCTCATCTGCCAATGCTTCCTGAATGCCTTCCCTGACCAGTTTTTCATCATCTACTACCAGTATCTGCTTCATTTTTCTTAATATGTCCGTTTATTCCTTTTTATTAGCTAATGGTAAAAATATTTTCATGATAGTGCCTTCCCCGGGATGGCTTTTAACCTGTATTTCACCATTGTATTTCTTCACAAGATTGTGCACAATGTATAATCCCAGGCCGGTACCAAGTCCTACATCCTTGGTGGTGAAAAAAGGTTCGAATATCCGGTTGATATTCTTTTCACTGATGCCACAGCCACTATCTTCAACATGGATTATGGCATACCGTTCAGGATGATTTTCATTTCCGCTCTTTATTTGTGTTTCATCGGCATAGGCACAGCGCACAACAATGGATAACCTGCCTTTTCCTTCCATCGCATGAATGGCATTGGTGATCAGATTCTGGATAATCTGGTGCAAATGGACAGGGTTCACATTCACAAAACCGCAATCATCCAGTTCTGCATTGAAATCAATTGCTTCCGGTATGGTGTCTTTGATCAGGTCAAGAATATTGCTTACCATCTCCTTCAGGTTGATATCTTCCCGGTGATCATCCGGATAATTTGTGAAGGACACGATTTGCTGAAGCAATTGCTTTCCGCGTTCCTGGGCCAGAAGAATTTTCTCCAGGTTTTTTCTCAATTTATTGTTATTTCCTGCTTCTTTCAGCGCCATTTCGGTATATAACTGCATTCCCAGAATAAGGTTGTTGAAATCATGCGCAATGCCGCCCGCAAGTGTTCCTATGGCCTGAAGCTTTTCGGCCTGTTTCAGCCTCTCTTCCAGCTGATGCGGTTCGGTAATGTCTTCTATAATACCGTCATAATAAATTTGACCATCAGGACTTTTATACACCTTTCCCCTGTCTTTTACAATAATTTGTGTTCCGTCTTTCCGTTTGAGATGAATTTCCGGCTGGTAGTATTCTCTGCCAGGTTCATGATATTGCAGGAGTTTTTCCCTTTCACCCGGTTCACTGTAAAAATCCTGCACCGGATGGGCAAATATTTCCTCCGGAGAATCGTATCCCAGCATGTTGATGAAAGCCCGATTGGCAAACAGGAGTTTTCCTTCGCGACTGGTACGGTAAATACCTACCGGAAGCCGGTTTGTTAATGACCGGTATTTTTCTTCACTTTCCAGGAGTGCTTCTTCTGCCTGCTTGATGGCTGAAATGTCCACAACAAATCCTCTGAAACCCTCCGGTTTTCCATCCTGGTATTTTACATCGGAGTATATCAGAACGGGTATTGTTGAACCATCTTTTCTTCTTGCAACATATGAATTTCCCTTAATTGCTTCTCCCGAAAGAAGTTTTTTTATGTTTTCTTTTAAGCGTGGCTGATCTTCAGGAACAATCAGATCAAAGGCATTGATTTTGTCATCCTTTGTATAGCCGAATATTTTGTAGGAACTCTCATTAAGGAACAAAAAATTCCCTTCCATATCAATTTCAAAAACTGTTTCAGGCAGAAGCTGGGCAAACTCCTTGAATTGCGAGTTGCTTTTCTGCAGTTCCTCCATCATCTGGTGGTGCCGCGTGGAATCAAAACCAAGGCAGGCAATTCCGTCAAATTTTCCTTCATGTTCAATTGCCCACCAGATACAGTTCAGGTAAAGGCTGTTGCCATTGGCACTTTGAATACGTACTTCGATAAAACTTTTTCGCGAATGATCCTCTTCCCATGGTGTCCTGAGCGATTTTTCCGGCCCAATAAAATCCGCCAACCGGTAAATATGTTCTTCCGGCCTGCAACCTGAAAAAGACAAGCCTTCCTGATTGATATAGGAAAGACGGAGAAACCGGTTGAATTCGCAATAAATAACAGGAGAACGCTGAAACAACATTCTCAAAAAATCCCTCTCAGAACGGGATATCCGGTATGAATCGTTCTGAAACTGCATCAACCTGATTGGCGGGATAAATATACAAAAGAGCTTTTGTTATCCAACGAACTAAAAAGCCTGTTGGTGTAAACAACCAACAGGCTTTACTATTGTATTCTGATTGAGATACTTACCAGATAACAGCCCGTTCTTCTTCCGGCAGATACATCGGATCTCCCGGCTTAATATCAAACGATTTATAAAATTCGGGCATGTTGCGCAGAGGGCCGTTCACCCTGAATCTTCCGAGACTGTGCACATCTTCTTTGGTCCGGCGAAGGATTTCCTGATCCCTTATATTCTGAGCCCATACATGTGCATAGCCAAGGAAAAAACGTTGATCCGGTGTAAATCCGTCAATTCTGGTATTGCTCTTCCCTTCCTCCGTCATTTTGAAGGCAGTATAGGCAACATTAAGACCTCCCAGATCGGCAATATTCTCTCCCAAAGTCAGTTTGCCGTTTGCATGGGTTGAATCAAGCACAACATACTGATCGTATTGCTTTACGAGTATTTCGGTCCGTTCATTGAAGCGTTTGGCATCTTCCGGAGTCCACCATTCACTTAAATTCCCATCCTTATCAAATTTACGCCCTTCATCGTCAAAGCCATGCGTCATTTCATGTCCTATTACCATGCCTATCGCTCCGTAATTCACTGCATCGTCAGCTGTCATAGAGAAGAAGGGTGGCTGAAGAATTCCGGCCGGGAAAACAATTTCATTGTTCGATGGATTATAATAAGCATTAACCGTTTGCGGCGTCATTTGCCATTCCATCGGATCAACGGGCTTGTTAACCTTGGAAAGCATATAAGCCCGGTTGAACCGCTCTGCTTCGATTACATTTTCAATGTAACTGCTTTCTCCAACTTTCAGTTCCGAATAATCACGCCATTTATCCGGGTACCCGATTTTTACCTTCATGGCAGCAAGTTTCTCCAGTGCCTTCTGTTTGGTGGTATCACTCATCCAGGTTAGATTCTGTATGCGCTCTCCCAGAGCTTTCCGCAGATTCTCAACCAGGGTGAGCATCCGTTGTTTTGCTTCCGGAGGGAAATATTCCTTGACGTATGCTTCTCCTATAGCCTCGCCAAGGGCATAACTGGCTGTATTCAGAACCCGTTTCCAGCGTGGCTGCATCTCCTCTTTTCCCGACATTGTCTTTCCGTAAAAAGCAAAATGGGCTTGTTCAAATGGTTCGCTGACGTAAGGGGCTGATTCGTTCAGCACATTCCAGCAGAAATAAAGTTTCCATGTTTCCACAGGAACCTTATTAAGCAATTCGCCGGCAGCTTTAAAGAAATCCGGCTGGGCTACATTCACTTCTCCCGGGTCGGTTACGCCGATCCCTTCAAAGTACCTCTTCCACGATATCTGAGGTACTTCCTTCTGCAGTTGGGCCAGCGACATTTTATGGTACACATTATCCGGATCGCGCATGGCAAGCCGCGACATGGATGCTTTGGCGAGCTGGGTTTCCAGATCAAAAATCAAACGGGCAGCTTCCCTGGCTTCTTTCTCATTCTTGCCCGATAATGTGAAGATTGTAGTGATATAATCAAGATATTTCTCCCTGATTTCCTTCATGCGGACATTATCCTCAAGATAATAATCCCGGTCAGGCATTCCCAGTCCGCCTTGCCATAACCATGCCAGCATCCACCGGCTGTTTTTGCTGTCAGCCTCAGCAAATATATTGAACAGTGGACTTATAGAATGCGCATGCATGCTGATAAGGAATTCCTTAACTTCCTCGCGGCTTTTTATCCCTTCTATTTGTTTCAGCAACGGTTCCAGTGGCTTAATCCCCGCCTGATTGATGGCTGCTGTATCCATCCCTGTTTTCAGAAATAGCCCAATCTTCGCAGCAACCGGATCATCCGATCCTGCTGTTTTTGCCATCTTTTCCGTGAGTTTTCTCAGTGCTTCAAGATTTTCTTCCTGCAGCTTGTCAAACGTTCCATATCGGCTGTATTCCGGCTTCAGAGGATTCTTTTGCATCCAGCCTCCGTTGGCAAACTGATAAAAATCAGTGCCCGGCTGCACCGAAAGATCCATGTCCGTCTTGTCAATACCTGTATACTTATTTTCTTTCATACATGAGGTCACTAAACTGATAAAAAGAAGAATTAAACCGAAATGGCACACTGAGCGTATTTTATGTTCTCGCTTCATATAAAAAGTTTTTATGGATCTGCAACTTTTGTCAATCAATTAAACTGCAGAAGGGTTTTCTTGATAATATCCAGGGCTTCCCTCAGCTGTTCCTCTGTTATTACCAGAGGCGGAGCAAAACGGATGATATGCTGATGCGTCGGTTTGGCCAGCAATCCGTTTTCCTTCAGTGCCAGGCAAACATCCCAGGCTTCCTTTCCGTTTTTTGGCCGAATAACAATAGCATTCAGCAATCCTTTTCCCCTGACGATTTCAACCATCTCATGCCGGAACGATTTTAATTCCTGCCGGAAGATTTCGCCAAGCCGGGCTGCATTTTCCGGAAGCTTCTCGTCACGGATTACTTCAAGCGCCGCAATGGCAACCTTGGCAGCAAGAGGATTCCCTCCAAATGTGGATCCATGCTCGCCAGGTTTGATGCACAACATGATATCATCATCGGCCAGCACGGCTGATATTGGCATTACCCCACCACTCAATGCCTTACCAAGAATGAGTATGTCGGGCCGCACCCCTTCATGATCGCAACAAAGCATTTTTCCTGTACGCCCGATCCCTGTCTGCACTTCATCGGCAATGAATAAAACATTCTTCTTCCGGCACAGCTCATAAGCCTTTTTAATATATCCTTCGTCAGGAACATATACGCCCGCCTCCCCCTGAATGGGCTCTACCAGAAATCCTGCTACATTCGGATTCTCAAGAGCTTTCTCAAGCGCCGGAATATTGTTGTAGGGTATCTTTATAAAACCGGGCGTATAGGGACCGAAACCCTTGTATGAATCCGGGTCAGTTGACATGGAAATAACCGTGATGGTGCGGCCATGGAAATTTCCCTCACATACAATAATCTGGGCTTCATTTTCCGGTATTCCCTTCTTTTCATAGGCCCATTTACGGCATAGTTTCAGGGCAGTTTCATCTCCTTCTGCACCGGTGTTCATGGGCAATACCTTGTCATATCCAAAGTACCGGGTGACAAATTCTTCATATTCCCCTAATGCACTGTTATAAAAAGCCCTTGACGTAAGTGTGAGCTTCTTGGCCTGGTTAACCAAAGCATTGATAATTTTGGGATGGCAATGCCCCTGATTTACTGCTGAATAGGCTGAAAGAAAATCAAAGTACCTTCTTCCGTCTGTATCCCATACATACACTCCTTCACCCCGGTCCAATACCACCGGCAACGGATGATAATTATGTGCTCCGTACTTGTTCTCTCTTTCAATGTAATCCTTTGCTGTCATAGTCGTGATGTTTAAAAAATTCAAACCTGTATTTAAAGCGTCAAATTTATATGTATTTTATTGAATCGCAGGAGAATTTTTATCATGTTTTTTAATTTTTTGTTCATCCGTTACGAATCGCTACCTTTGAATTGATTACAGTTACTTATGATACGAAACAGAAAATCCTGCTCCTATGCCAGTTAATGATCTGATACTCCGGCGTCATTCTGCCCTGGCCTTTTCGCCAGAACCTCTTGATGAGGAAACCCTCGGAAGTTTGTTTGAAGCGGCTCGCTGGGCACCCTCTTCATCCAACCTCCAGCCATGGCTGTTTCTATATGCTCAATCCAATCAGAATGACTTGTTTCAGGCCATTCTGTCGGCACTTAACGAAGGAAACCGCATCTGGGCAAAGAATGCCTCATTGCTGGTTGTAACATTGGCCAGAATTGTTACGGAGAAAAACACACCCAATCCTTATGCATGGCACGACTGCGGACTTGCTTTGCAGAACCTTCTCCTGCAGGCAACCTCTCTCGGCCTTGCCGCTCACCCTATGGCGGGCTTTGACCGGCCAAAACTTGTCAATGTTTTACAGATCCCCGATTTCTTCCAGCCGGTTACCGTAACTGCAGTCGGTTGGCCGGGAAATCCTGACCAGCTTCCGGAGTACCTCCGCCAGCGATCCCGGAATCCCCGAAACAGAAAAGAAACCGGGGAAATTGTTCGAAATGCGTTTTTTAAATGAACAGACTTACCTTATTATAATCTGGTATCTCGACTCCAGTTATTGTTGCCGGTGACTATCATTTATTCTCCATCACATCGCTTTTTCCATTTGCCGGTTTGTTGACGACGTATTCTTCCTTATTGTGTTGCCTTAAGATAAAAATAGCATTAAGTTAAGTTTAATCTTTTCTTAATCCGTCAAGGCGTATCTGCCAATAATTTACCATAACTTAATAATGCTTTCATGTTTGCATGAAGCATGAAAAGTTTCTTTGCACTGAAGAAATTCATTCTCTTATGAAATATATTGTAAAGTTGTTGCAGATTTTTGTCACTTTGTCCCTTTTTGCCTTTGAAGCCCATGGTCAGACTGGTACAATACAGGGTACAATTAGCGATGCAAAAACAGGTGAGTCTCTCATTGGCACCAACATCGTGCTCCAGGGCACTTATACCGGAACCACATCTGACCTTGACGGTAATTTCCGGCTTTCAAATGTTAATCCGGGTACATACAACCTTGTTGTTTCCTATATTTCTTATAACCAGCAAATAATCCGTGTAACAGTTAAGGCCAACGAAACAACCCGGGTAGATGTCAGGCTCGAACCGGCAACTCTGGAGATCGAGTCAGTAAAGGTGACGGCAACACGCCGCACCAACACAGAAATGGCACTCATCAGCAGCCTGAAAGCAAGCAACGTGGTTGCCAACGGCATATCCAATCAGCAGATCATCCGTTCACAGGATAAGGATGCTTCGGAAGTAGTGCGCCGCGTGCCAGGCATTACCATCCGCGATGGCCGGTTTGTTATTGTCCGGGGTCTGGTGGAACGCTACAATGTTACCTGGCTGAACGGAATCCCTGCTCCAAGCTCTGAACCGGATATGCGTTCCTTTTCCTTTGACCTGATTCCCTCAAACCAGATTGATAATATTGTGATTTATAAAACACCGGCACCTGAGTTGCCTGCCGATTTTGCAGGCGCCGCAATCCAGATATCTTCCCTTGGATTTTCCGAAAAAAATAGTGTTGGCATTAGTTATTCGGCAGGTTATGTTGAGGGGACTACCTTTAAAACATACTATAAATATCAGGGAGGAAAATATGACTGGCTTGGGTTTGATGACGGTACAAGGGCAATCCCAGACGGATTTCCTTCTACTAAGGAATTCAGGGCTCTTGCTTCGAATTCTTCAGCAGAGGATAAACAAAAAATTCAGGAACTGGGCCGAAGTTTCAGTAAAATCTGGACCCCTTATGCAATCCGGTCAGCTCCCATGAACCATACCGTCAATTTCACCGTATCGCACTATTTTTTGCTGGGAAAGACCTCTCTGGGTCTTGTTTCTTCCGTTCTCTACAACAAAACAACTGATTCTGACCATATATTACGAAAGGGGTATCAGGCGTATAATACCATCCTTGATAAATCAAACCCTTACTACGTTTACTACGATGATAAATACAAAGAAACAGCCAGAACCGGAGCCCTTCTCAACCTGAATTATGTTTTTGGTAATAACCAGAAAATCGAATTCAGAAATCTGATCAATCAGCAGGGGGCTTCATCAACCACCCTGCGTACCGGACAAAATTTTTACGGCGGAAACTTCGAAAAAAACTATGAACTCGATTATCAGTCACGGCTTACTTTTTCCTCAACCCTTGGAGGGAAACATACCTTATTCAATCAGTTGACTGCATTTGACTGGGCAATTGGCTATGCCTATGCTGATCAGAACAGACCCGATATCCGTCGGGTGCAAACTTCCCTCTCAGGCGACCTGGATCCAAAAATGGATCCTTTCCGGATCGGTGTCAATTTTAATGCCGACCCTAAATTGCTTGGACGTCTGTTCCTTCAGAACTATGAACATCTTAAAAACGTTAATCTGAATCTCTCCCAGAAAATTCCGTTAGGTAATTTTGTTCCTGAAGTCAAAGCGGGTTTTCTGTATACCGATTTGAGGCGAAATTTCAAAGCCAGAAATATAGGATTTGCCTTTGCCAATATCTTTAAATTTAACTGGAATCTTACTAAACTGCCGGTTGACTCTGTTGCCTTTTCCCCTCAATTCTTTTCTACAATAAGAGATTTGTTTGCTGATGAAAACATCAACCCGGAAACCGGACTTAAAATTGATGAATCAACAAATAAATCAGATTCATACAATGCACGGAACGAAACATATGCTGCATATGCCGGAATATTGATTCCTTTGTTCAACAAGATTAAAATTTACACCGGCGTTCGCTACGAAAATAATTCCCAGAACCTTTCGGGATTCCTCGAAACCGGCGACAGCATTGTAGTCAGGAACATTTTCAAGGACCTTTTCCCTTCAGTTAACGTAGCCTACAATGTTACAGACAATATTTTATTACGTTTTGCCTATGGAAAAACGGTCAATCGGCCTGAATTCAGAGAAATAAGCCCGTTTGCCTTTTTCGATTTTGATGAAAATGCAAGCATATACGGAAATCCGAACCTCAAAAATGCTTATATTCATAATACCGATCTCCGTTTTGAATGGTACCCTTCTCAGGGAGAAATTGTCTCCCTTGGTATTTTTAATAAAAATTTTGTGCAACCAATTGAAAAACAATTGGTTAATGTTGGAACAGGGTACAACTATACATTCCGTAATGCCAGGTCGGCTTATTCAAGAGGAGTTGAACTCGAAGTGCGAAAAACTTTTCAGTTTCTGGAAAACTCCCCTTCGTTTGTGCATCTGCTGAAAGATTTTACACTGATTTTAAACGGATCTGTAATTCAAAGCCGTATCAATAACCCCGATCCGAATGAAAGGGATTCAATTCGGCCTCTCCAGGGACAATCGCCCTATATTATAAACGCCGGCTTGTACTACCAGCAGGAAAAATCCGGAATATCTGTAACCGCTCTCTACAATGTTATCGGAAAACGCATAGACTACATCGGGGATCTGGAAACTCCTCATATCTGGGAAATGCCTTTTCATTCCCTTGATTTAACTGTCAGTAAAAAAATCGGCCGGTTTGTTACACTAAAACTGGGAGCTAAAAATATTCTTGATCAAACGGTCATTTTCCAGCAATACGAAGAACCCTTATTGAAAAATATGGAGCAAAAAGTAACCCGGATTCAGACTACCAGAAAATTTGTTCCCGGTCGCCAGTTCTCTGTTGGCGTTTCCCTTTTGTTCTAATGCCAGTCTGAAAGAAAGCTCAACCGGAAAAAGTGCTGATCAGGCATATGAGGGTTGATTTTTCAATCCATATTCCGGCAGAGCGGTAGAGCTTTCGTTTCGTCTTTCCCGCAATAAAAAATTTTTAAGAACCAAATCACACTAAAATAATTAAACCAAAGGGGCGGCATTATTGGCTGTGTCATAATGCCACCCCTTCGGGGTTCTAATTGATTTTCCTGATGGATTTTTCTACAATAATGCCATCCTTTCGTGATTGGATCAGTATTGTACAACATTTCGAAATAGGAATCAAGACGATATAGTATTAGTCGGGATAATACATAGTAGCAGTGAAGCAAACTTAAGGTGTTGCGGGTTGAATTGCAAAGCAGGCATCCGGGCAAATCCCGCTGAAACGAAGTGGAAGCGGCCATTGCGGCACATTGTGCATTTTTTAATGCGCAATGTGGATTAATTTAATCTTAAGCATTTTGATGGATTCATGCATAAATAAAAGTCCCTTAAAATTGACTTAATACCCTAAGCCTACTTTTGTTCCGTAACCAAAATTTTATCTTTTATGAAAAAACTTGTACTTGTTGCTATCGCGCTTATCCTTTTTTATTCAGGAATCAAAGCGCAAAACATTAGCAATCCGTTCTTTGACCAGGTTCTCTTCAGGGGAGCTTTTGGTACGACCAACTGGACAGAAGGCTGGGCAAACTGGGATCCCCAGAATACAAACTATGCCCCTGCCAATAAAATCATTCCGGGAGGAGATATTTCGCAAAATCAGGTGTGGAAAAATTCTCCCCTTCTTAAAAAAGCTGATTTCACTGATCAGGATGTAAATACTGCTTTTTTTGAAAAGGTTGATTTTATAGGGGCCTTCGGAACAACTGACTGGACAGAAGGCTGGGCAAACTGGGATCCTCAGAATACAACATATGGTGCTCCAACGGTTACTGTCCCTGGAGGCGATATTTCTGCCAACACAACCTGGACAAAAAACAATGTCTATCTTCTTGACGGCTGGGTCTATGTTATTGACGGGGTTACCCTTACCATTGAGCCGGGAACGGTTATCCGCGGCAGCAAGGCCAATAAAGGTGCTCTGATTGTTGAACCGGGGGGCAAAATCATTGCCAGAGGCACAAAAGAACAGCCGATCGTTTTCACTTCGAATGAACCCGCTGGTAGCCGAAGTTATGGCGACTGGGGCGGACTGGTGGTTTGCGGACGGGCAAAGGTGAACAAGGCAAATCCTCAGATCGAAGGTGGTCCACGTACTGTCTATGGTGGTAACGACGATGCTGATAGTTCCGGTATACTTTCTTACATCAGAATAGAGTTCCCCGGAATCGCTTTCCAGCCCGATAAGGAAATCAATGGATTAACCCTCGGCGGTGTTGGTTCCAAAACCCAGATTGACCATATTCAGGTTTCTTATTGTGGCGATGATTCATACGAATGGTTTGGC
>JAAYUG010000014.1 GCA_012517825.1 Bacteroidales bacterium
GGACCTATTAAAGTGGTTGAACCCGGTCCGAATGTTATTCCAATGACCTTTGGCCCGGCTGGAGAAGCCTGAGCATTGAATGCAGATAAAGAGGGGCTGTTGCGGTATCCGAAACAGCCCTTTCTCTTTTTTGTTTGAGATCCTTTTCAATTGTTCCGAAAAACGAAACTTAGAGACATCCCTCAGAATATTTACCCCGCTGAGATGAAGTGAATGCAGTCCTGCACATTTGCCAGCAAATAATGTGAGGTGAATCCTTCTTTGTTAATCTGAGGCAATGATTGAAGCTAAAGGAATGGTTGCATCAGGCACATTTTTCCTATTTTTATCGGAGTTTACACAATAATTATGAAAACACGGTATAACCTATTGTTTGCCTATTTCTTATTATCCTGCCTGAATGGGATAGCCCAACCCCGGCCTTCGGTCGTTGTGAAACCTGCAGAAAAAGTAATTGTTTTTGAAGGATATGTGGATTGTAATATGGCGGAAGTATGGATTAAAGACACATTTCGTATTTTTTCCGGTAAGTATGGCAAAGACCCCGTATGGGGAGATGCCGACCTGTTGCGATATGCCAGTGGAACGAACCCGGAACAGGTTTTCAGTACTCCATGGGTAAATTTTGAAAAACCAGTTCTTCCTCTAAGCGTTGATCCTCATTTGAACGGACTGCATGGTGCTGTGTGGTTTGAAACCATTTATAAAGACAGGAGAGATCCCTCTGAAAAAACGTTGTATGCATTATACCATAATGAATTGTACCCAAAGAATTATCCTTATAACCCTGTTACAGGAGAAGGATACCTGCCGCTTAACTGGCCGGAAGGATTGCTGGGAGATACAACAGAAGCCGCCGTTTGCCGGATAGGTATTATGAAATCAATCGACGGGGGAAAAACATGGATTGACAAGGGAATCATTCTTGAAGATAAACAGCCCCGGATGATTCTGAAACCCCACAATACTTCGCTCACATTTGCGGGAGGAGTTGGTGACCCTTCTGCTGTTGCATCAGGAAATTATCTTTACGTCTTTTATGGTGAGTATGGATACGCAGGTGTGTATGATCCAGTTAGCTATAAAAAAGAAAGAGAATGGGAAGGACAATGCATCAGCGTTGCCCGTATTCCATTGAGTGATCTGGATAATCCTGCTGGCAAGGCAAAACGGTGGGACGGAAAATCATTTTCCGCACCCTATGACGGCATTGGAAAACCGATCAGTGCGCTTCAGATTCCAATGGAAGAAGGAGGAGGCCCTGCTTCTGCGGGCAATTCAAAATTTTATTGGGGCCCTTCCGTAAGCTGGAATTCTTATTTGCAATGCTGGGTTATGCTTATGGCAAGGGCTGAAGCCCCTAAATGGGTTGGCTCAGCTATATACATTTCGTTTAATTTCAATAAAGACCTTGGTAAATCACAAAATTCCCAGGAATGGACTAAACCTCAGCTTCTTATCAATAAGCCCGGTGATATTATCTGGTATCCTTCCCTTCAGCCAACCGGATCGCCAGATGATATAACTCAAAAAAACAGCAGTACAAAATTGGGAAGAAGGGCAAGATTGTATTACAAGTATTTTCCGGCCGGAAAACCCGATTTATACCTTTCGGAATTCGAAATTGAATTCACCAGGTCAGAGAAGGAATGATACTTGGTTGTTTTTCTTTACGAAAAATGGTTTTCCTCATCCAATCATTGTTGCATCATTCAAGGTAAAAGAAGGCCGATACAGTTGCTTTCCCTTGTCCTATCCTGTCGTAGATGGTTACCGTGAATTTGTATTTGCCGCTTTTCATGGACTCATCCGTCTGAAAGGAAGCATAGGGTGACTTAGCATAATTTTCAGGCAATGCAATATGCCCGCTTTCACCGAGCAACGATTCACCTGAATTGATTTCAGTACCGTCTGGATCAGAAACGCGAATGTCCATATCGAACCAATTAAGTCCGGCAGAATCTTTTTTAAAAGGTCCGACATGCAAAAGCACCAGATGGACTTTTTCGCCTTTTCGGAAGGTGGAAGGTGAAGCAACCGGATTCAGATTTCCTGAGTCATCGGCACGGGCAAAGGTATAATCCTCAACACTAATAAGTTTTGATGTTGAGGTGCTCGTACAACCCCATGCCAGGAAAAAACCGGCCAGAAGAAAAACAACCAGGAAGGATGGATGTTTCATTTTGATTAAGGTTTTGATTATCAGAGAAAGATAACAATTTTTTTCCTGATGCACAATTTTTAGTAATTTGCATACTCAAGATTTTTTAGCTTTTTAATGTCTTCCACCATGAAACCGTTCAAATTCATTTCTGTCGGCATTTTTGGTTTTATACTCTTATTGGCAGGATGCCAGAAACATGACACTGTTTCGTTCCGGGAACAGTTTATACATCCTTCTTCTAAGGCTCAGGTGCGTGTATGGTGGCACTGGATGGACGGGAATATCACAAAGGAAGGAATTACGAAGGATCTGGAAGCAATGAAGCAACAGGGTATAAGCCAGGCTACCATTTTGAATATTGGTCTCTTTGGTGGGGAAGATTTTGGAATTTCCAGGGTTAGGTTCAATTCTCCCGAATGGTATGAGATGTTCCGCTGGGCCTTGCAGGAAGCTGACAGACTGGGAATCGTTCTGGGTGCACACAATTGCGACGGATGGAGTTCCAGCGGAGGGCCATGGATTACTCCCGAGATGTCGATGAAACAGTATGTATGGACCAAAACAATAGTTACCGGCGGCAGAAAGGTGTCTATCCAGCTTCCTAAACCCTATTCCGAGAAAGATTTCTATCGGGATGTAGCTGTTGTTGCCATAAGGACAAATGAAACTCCAGGATCATTTTATACCTGCAAACCTAAGATTACCTTATTGACAGGGAATTATGGCAATGCTTCAGGGGATGCATTCAATCAGCTTTTGGGAACAGGCAGCAGGAAACCATCTGCAGTTTCCGCTGATTGGCTTGCTGATGGAAACCCTGTCAGTGCTTTACCGGTCGTGCGCGGAAATCAGATCGAATTTGCCTTTGATCAGCCTTTCCGGGCCGACAAGATTGTGATTCATCCCCGGAAGCGTTTTATGTGGGCCGATGCGGCTGCATTTGTCAGCCGATATTCCCTCTGGGGGTCTGATAATGGTCGCTCTTTTAAGCAAATTGCGCGCTTTGAAATAAAAGGATTAAATGAAAGCGTTGAAACAACTATTCCTCCTTCGGAATACAGGTTCTATCGTTTACAGATTGACGACTTGTCTGATTTTGACAGTTTTCTTCCGTTTACCATTGCGGAGGCCGAATTGCTGAAAGCTTACGAAAAACCCTTATTTGCGCCGGTTATGCCTTCTTTAACGGCAAAAACGGTTTCGGCAAAAGCAGGCAGAATGATTGATTTTGAAAGATTACCTGCAATTGTATCGGAGAAGTACTATCCGAAAACGCCTAATACAGTAGATGTTTCTGCCTTTATGACTTCCGATGGCGCCTTCACCTGGGATGTTCCTAACGGAAACTGGGCTATCATTCGTTTTGGATATACAACTACGGGAGCTACCAATGCCCCGGCAACTGCAGAAGGAACCGGCCTTGAATGCGATAAAATGGATACGGTTGCCCTGAATGTTCATTTCAGCAATTTCCCTGCCCGATTGATAAAGGAAGCGGGCTCCCTGGCAGGAAGCACCTTCCGGTATATTTTTATCGACAGCTGGGAATGCGGATATCAGAACTGGACGGGAAATTTCCCTGCCGAGTTTGAAAAAAGGCGTGGTTACAGTATAATGCCATGGCTGCCTGTGCTTTGTGGAATGAATGTAACCCAGCCGGAACAAATGGATGCCTTTCTTTACGATTTCAGAAAGACAATTGCTGAACTTATTGAAGAATATTATTACCAACATTTCAGCCAGCTCTGCCATCGTATGGGTGTGGATTTCCATGCCGAAGTCACATACGGCGGAGCCGGATATCCGCCCCTGGACATATTGAAAGCAAATTCCTATGCCGATTTGCCGATGTTTGAATTTTGGGCGGGTCATAATCCGGCCACTTCCTATCCCGAATATACACCAGCCTATCAACCTGAATACAATTTTCCTGCATTTGCTGCTGCTATGTACAACAAACCGGTAATGGGCGCTGAATCCTATACAGCACAGGCTCACTACAGCGAATCGCCATGGGATCTGAAATGCTTCGGCGACCGGGCGTACTGCAGTGGTATCAATCAGTTCATTTTGCACAGTTATGTTCACCAGCCGTTTGACCGTAAACCCGGGATGACTCTGTTGCTGTGGGGTTCTCATTTCAACCGGAATAATCTTTATTGGGACCATCTTTCTGATTGGTTAACCTATCATGCCCGAATTCAATCTGTTCTTCAGGAAGGTAAGCAGGTATCCCGCCTGCTGGTATATGCAGGTGATCAGCAACCCCAGGCACTTGATTTTCTGGCCGATCTTAATTTGCCTTTTGGCTACCCCGTTTCGCTTTGCAATCAGGATATTCTCCTTTCAAAAACAAAAGAAAAAAAGAACAAAGTATTATGTGACGGCTCAGAATTTGATCTTCTGATTCTCCCTGGCAGCAGTGGAATGAACATTGCCACACTGGAGGCTATTGAACAGCTGGTTCATCAGGGGGCCAACCTCTACGGACCACGGCCCCGAAGACTGCTCTCATTGAGGGAAACATCAGAGCAAAAAAAGTTTGATATGCTAACTGCCCGAATCTGGGGGCCTATTGACGGGAAAGATTATACCGAAAACCAATATGGCAAAGGCAAAGTCTATTGGGGCATGCCACTGCCGGAAGTATTGAAAAAAATTGGCGTCCTTCCTGAGTTTGAAACTGGACATCCCGATTCGTTGAACCTGATGTTTATCCATAAGAAAACTGAAAATGCGGATATTTTCTTTCTGTTTAACCAAACCGATTCCGTGCTTGTTAGGGAAGGGATTTTCAACGCCAGTGCGCGCTCTCCCGAAATCTGGAATCCGGTGGACGGAACAATAATTCGTCCTGCTGTTTGCCGATATCTTAAAGACGGGCGGATCTGCCTGCCTTTTTCACTAAAACCCAGAGAATCCCTGCTGTTTGTGTTTACAGGTACGGGCAGCGGTAGGTTTATTGAAAGTGTTTATTTTGGCAAAGATCAGGTTTTCCCTGCATCTGACAGGAGTTCGTCCCTGATTTCCCCTCCTTCTGCATGGTGGGAGGGCAATAAAATCAAATCATTCTCAGCATTGCCCGGAGAATATGTCATGCGGTATGCCGGAGGAAAGACCATTTCTGTCCAACTGGATACTCCGGATACGTTTTATGTTGAAAACTTTACCGGAACACTGAATTTTTCATCTACTTATCCGTCAAATCTGAAACCCCTGGAAATATACCAGCTGGTATCATGGACTGAGTTTCCCAACCCGGATATTAAGTATTTTTCCGGAACAGGCCTATACCGTCTGAAGTTTTCTGTTCCTGAAGAATACGTTTCAGGAAAAGACTCCGTATTGCTTTCGCTCGGAGAAGTTGGTTCAATGGCTAAAGTCACCCTCAATGGCAAACACCTTGGTTATGTGTGGAACCCATATATTATGCTTCCTGTCAGAGGTGTCCTGAATAAGGAAAATGAGCTGGAGGTGGAGGTGAACAATGTTTACAGAAACCGGATCATAGGCGACTTTATTGAGAAAGGGAAAGTCAGTACCGTATGGACAAGTGCTCCCGTGCAGCTGTATCTCGACAAAAACAAACCTCTGAAAAAGTCGGGTCTGATGGGTCCGATAAAACTGGTAAGAATAAGACCCACTGTCCTATGAAAGGCAGAGTTCTTGATTGAGGGCAATAATTGCTTTCCTGAAATCCTGTCTGCCGACAACAAACTGAATATTGACCTGGGATAATGACAAGGAAAGGCAGTCAATATTGATGTTTTCGCGTGCCATAGCGCTTGCTGCACGGGCCAGTATTCCGGGGCCCGTAATGTTCGATCCTATAGCACAGACTATGGATGCCGGTTTTATAGTAACGGTGTCGTAAAGCGATTTCAACTCATTAATCAGTTCGGCGCTTTGCCGGTTATCCCATACCACCATGGAAATACTATTGGCATTGGTTGCCTTCAGGATATAACTTACTCTGTGCTTCTGGAAAACCTGCATGATTCCGAGATCGAAACCCACCTGACCTACCATAAGGGGTTCCTGTATTTCAATCACAAGCACTTTGTCTGTGCCGGTAATAATTTCAATTCTGGGTTCCGGATTTCTGTAATTCCGTGATATTAAGGTTCCCGGATGGTCCGGTTCAAAGGTGTTTTTGATGCGCAGGTTGATATTGGCAACTTCCAGCGGCTTGGATGCTTTCGGATGAATGGCTTCCATTCCAACATCTGCCAGCTGGTCAGCAACATTGTAGTTGGTGAACCCAACCGGCCGGCTGTTTTCAACCCCTACAATGAGAGGATCAGCCGAAGACAGATGGTATTCCTTATGAATGATCGCTTCACCGGCTTTTACCGCCACCGCTATTTTGCTGAACGTAATTTCGGAATAGCCCCTGTCGAATTCACGCATGATACCTTCGGTTCCTTTTGTATATCCGGTTGCAATACAAAGGGTTTTCGAAAAATCAATTCCTGAAAACATTTTCCGTATGCGTTCATCAATGGTCAAGGGTTCGGGATCGTTAAATCCGCAGAGATCAACAAAAGTGGCATTGATCCCGTGATGCTGAAGAATGTTGACCGAATTGAAGGCGGAATGTGCTTCTCCTATTGAGGCCAGTATCTCCCGCGCGGCATGAAGAATGTTTTCCCTGACTACATACCCTGAAGCCATTACCTGTGACAAACTTTGCAGATAATTTTCCGCCTGCCGGATTCTTTCGGTTATAAAATTTTCAGCAACAACAAGATCCAGACCTATGTCCGAAAAACCCTTATTAATGTCAATAAGCTTTTTTAAAAGGTCTTTCAGTGCAGTGCGGTAATCCCCACCGGAAACAAACGTGCTGTATATACCGGGTTCTCCGGTTTTTTTGTGTTCCAGAAGCCAGTTGGTAACATTGTTATAGGCCGAAACAACAAAGATCCGGTTATAATAATCTTCTGCAGAACGGTTCCGCATAATGATATTTCGGAGAACATCTCCGAACTTCGACATAGAGGTTCCACCTATTTTTTCAACAGTCAGCATAGCTCTTGTTCCTTGTTTTTGCAAAAATATGTTTTATAACACAATATCCAAACCGGTTGTATGAATCCGTTTCATTTTCCGCAAATGCGCTTTTTCTCTTTGTTATCAGTTGTTATCTTTGTGCGTTATTAAATAATCCTGCGAACTTTCTTATCCTGTGATACTGCCTAATTATGAGCAAGGGAACTTCTGAAGAAGGAAACAAGAAGAGAATCAATCTGAAACGGATAAGAAAATTGTTGCGTAATGACAACCTGGTTACCAACCGGAATTTTATTCTCCTGCTGAGCTTTGTTGTCGGCCTATTGTCGGGCCTGTCTGCGGTTCTGATGAAAAACCTGGTGTATTTTTTCCACCGGTTCATTTCGGAGAATTTGCAGATTTCGGGCACATCACTGCTCTATTTCACATTACCGCTTGCAGGGATCTTTTTTACGTTTGTTTTTGTTCGCTATTTTGTAAAAGACTCGATCAGTCATGGTGTAACGAAGGTTCTTCATGCCATTTCGCGTGGAGAAGCCAACCTGCCTTTCCATAATACATGGAGTTCCATGATTGCCGGTTCCATAACGGTGGGTTTCGGAGGTTCAGTAGGAATGGAGGCCCCAATTGTGATGACAGGCTCAGCCATAGGTTCCAATCTGGGCCGCCTTCTTAAAACCAATTATCGCACTACCGTCTTGCTTCTGGGATGCGGCGCTGCGGGAGCTATAGCCGGAATTTTTAAAGCCCCCATAGCGGCTGTGGTTTTTGTCCTGGAAGTTCTGATGTTTGACCTGACCTTATCTTCTATTATTCCGCTATTGATTTCGTCTGTAACAGCGGCAACCGTTGCTTATTTTCTTCTGGGACAGGGAGTTGAGTTTTCTTTTACCATTTCTGACCCTTTTGTTCTGAGAAATATTCCTTTTTACCTGTTGCTGGGTGTCTTTACGGGTTTTGTCTCCCTGTATTTTTCGAAATCTGCCTTTCGGGCTGAAAGCTTAATCCACAGAATCCGCAATCCATGGCTGAGATTGGTTTCTGGTGGTCTTCTTGTGGGAACAATGATTTATTTGTTTCCTCCCCTGTTCGGAGAAGGATACAGCAGCCTTCGACACGTTCTGGGAGGTGATCCTTTTCAGCTTGCAGAACATAGTATGTTCTATCCTTTCAGAAATGAGTTCTGGGTTTTTGCCGGTTATTTGTTATTGATCTTGCTGCTAAAGGTATATGCCATGGCTTTTACAAATGGCAGCGGAGGGGTAGGGGGGCTTTTCGCTCCATCGCTCTTCGTGGGTGGAATTGCCGGATATTTTCTTGTGTTCGTTTTGCATTATCTGGGTTTTGGAGAAATATCCTCCAGAAATTTTGCTCTGGCCGGCATGGCCGGGGTTATGTCGGGTGTTATGCATGCGCCGCTTACAGCGATATTTTTGATTGCAGAAATAACAGGTGGCTATCAGCTGTTTATTCCACTTATCATTACTTCAACCCTTTCCTTTTTGACCATCCGGTCATTTGAGCCGCATTCAATTTATCACCGCAGGCTTGCTGAAGAGGGGGATCTTATTACACATCACAAGGACAAAGCCGTGCTTACCATGATGAACCTGAAAAATCTCATCGAAACTGATTTTGTTGCTGTGCGCCCCGAAATGCGGCTCGGCGACCTGGTAAAAATGGTCTCGGCTTCGAAAAGAAATATTTTTCCGGTTACTGACGAGGAAGGATACCTTTTGGGTATTGTTATGCTCGATGATATACGGCATATTATGTTTGACAAGGATATGTACAATATGATTTCGGTGGAAAATATCATGCATGTACCTCCTGCCTATGTTTATCTGAATGAACGTATGGAAAGCATTGTGAGCAAATTCGAAGAGTCCCGGTCATGGAACCTGCCGGTAGTGGAGAAGGGCAAATACATGGGTTTTATTTCCCGTGCCAGGGTCTTTTCAGCATACCGGGACGTTATGAAGGAGTTTTCAGAAGAATAGAAAACAAAGTGAAAAAAAACATACTATCGGAGATGGTGCTTTCTGCTGAACACTTTTCACTATTTTTGAGCGAAACATTGAACATTGGATATGAGAAAACTTCAATTTTAAACATCAACCTATGGAACAGGACAATCTGATTTTTGAACTTATCCGGAAGGAGCAGGAACGTCAGGTGCATGGTATTGAGCTGATTGCTTCTGAGAATTTCGTCAGCGAACAGGTATTGAGAGCAATGGGGTCGGTATTGACCAATAAATATGCCGAAGGATATCCTGGACGCCGTTATTATGGAGGATGTCAGGTAGTGGATGAGGTGGAGCAGCTGGCCATCGACAGGGCGAAAAAACTGTTTGGAGCAGTATGGGCCAATGTTCAGCCGCATTCAGGTGCACAGGCCAATGCTGCTGTTATGATGTGTGTGCTGAAACCCGGTGATACTCTTATGGGGCTGGATTTATCGCACGGAGGGCATCTTACCCATGGCTCGCCCGTCAATTATTCAGGTATCCTCTATCGTGCTGTTTCCTACACACTTAATCCTGATACAGGTATGGTGGATTATGACAGGATGGAAGAAACTGCCCTGCGCGAAAAACCGCGTCTCATAGTAGCAGGAGCTTCAGCGTATTCGCGTGACTGGGATTATGCCCGCATGCGGGCCATAGCCGACAAAGTTGGTGCTTTGCTTATGGCCGACATTGCTCATCCTGCCGGATTGATTGCAAAAGGGTTGCTCAGGAATCCTTTTCCGCATTGCCACATTGTGACAACCACTACCCACAAAACATTGCGAGGGCCGCGCGGGGGAATGATCCTGGTTGGAGAGGATTTCCCCAACCCATGGGGAGTCAAAACCCCTAAGGGAGAATTGAAAACGATTACCCAGATGCTTGATTCTGCTGTATTCCCGGGTATTCAGGGCGGACCTCTGGAACATGTTATTGCAGCCAAAGCAGTTTCTTTTGGAGAAGCCCTTTCCCAATCGTATGAAGCTTATGTTAAACAGGTAGTATCCAATGCCAGAACAATGGCTCAGGCTTTTGTTGACAAAGGATATAAAATTATTTCCGGAGGCACCGACAATCATTCAATGCTGATTGACCTCCGTTCCAAGTTCCCGGATCTTACAGGAAAAGCAGCCGAAAATGCTCTGGTAAAGGCTGATATTACATTGAACAAAAACATGGTTCCGTTTGACAGCCGCACTCCTTTTCAAACATCCGGCGTCAGGGTGGGTACTCCTGCCATTACTACCCGCGGCCTGAAAGAAGATGCAATGCCGGTCATTGTGGAAATGATCGATGAAGTTCTGTCGCATCCTGATGACGAGAAGGTAATTGAACGAGTAAGAACCAGAGTAAATTCCATGATGAAAGAATATCCACTGTTTGCCTGGTAACAGCCCGCTTCTATGCTTTGGTATACTGCAATTGCCGTTATATTGGCTGGTTTTGCTGCAGGTTTTATTAACACAATTGCCGGAAGTGGTTCCCTGATTACCCTACCTCTCCTGATATTTCTGGGTATGCCGGCCAATGTGGCAAATGGAACAAACCGCCTTGGAATTCTTTTTCAAACCATCACAAGCACACTGAGTTTCAGAAAAGAGGGATATTTTCAGCTTCGCAGAGGGCTTATCATCGCCACGCCTGCTGTGGTAGGTTCCTTTCTTGGAGCCATGATTGCAGTCGACCTGAATGAAGAACTTATGCGAAGAGCAATTGGAGTGCTTCTGCTGATTATGCTGGTACTGATCATTCTTAAGCCGGAAAAATGGTTCGGACGGCAACAGGAAAACCTTTTCCAGATGGGGTTCTGGCAGGTCATAGCTCTGTTTTTCGTTGGAATCTACGGAGGCTTTATTCAGGCGGGAGTGGGTTTCTTTCTGCTCGGCACATTGGTCTTAGGGATAAAGTCTAATGTAGTTTCAGGAAATGCATATAAAAATTTCACGGTTTTGTGCCTCACCATATCGGCTCTCATTGTCTTTTTTGCCAATCATCAGGTGAAGATTGTACCCGGTCTCCTGCTGGCATTAGGGAGCATTGCCGGAGCATGGACCGCCTCACGGATGGCCGTTAAAAAAGGGGCACGTTTCATAGGCTGGTTTCTTGTTGCGGCCATATTGCTGTCAGCCGTTCAGTTGCTGGGCATTTTCTCCTGGCTGGGAAGGTTTCTTTCAACATTGTTTTAGGCAAATTGCTGAAAGGAAGAAGAAATTGGCAGGGAATAATTTTCGGATACTATCTTCTATGGTAAATTATGAACGTTTTTTGGCTTTGTTTTACCAAAAAAATGGGATCATCTGAATAGTATCTGATGGAAATATGGGGCTTTATCAATAGCAACATTTTTAGAGGGTTCGGAACATTACGTTTCGGGGCATAGCCTGCCCGATAACATATTGATCTTTCCCGGTGGTTTTTATCTTTGCTTATTCCATGAAATAAAACACGCTTCTGTTGTGAACCGTAAACAACTGTTCCGGAATATTAAAGCACGCGATACTTTTTAATATTGCGGCAGTTGCGTTTTTCTCTTTTTCAGAATCTTGATAAACCTGAATGCTTATGGATTTTCCTTTTGCAGAATCATATAAAATAAAAACAGTTGAGCCTGTTTTCAGGAGCACACGCGAACAGCGGGAACAATGGATCAGGGAAGCACATTACAATTTGTTCAACCTCCGGAGCGAACAGGTATTTATCGATTTGCTGACCGATTCAGGCACCGGCGCCATGAGTGCTCGGCAGTGGGCGGCTATTATGAACGGCGATGAAAGTTATGCGGGAGCTTCTTCGTATTACAGATTGAAGAAGGCTGTGGAAGAAATTCTGGGGTTCCCCTATTTTCTCCCGGTACACCAGGGGCGGGCTGCAGAGAATGTTCTTTTTTCCGCTCTGGTTAAGGAAGGTGACATTATACCGGGGAATGCCCACTTTGATACCACCAAGGGCCATATTGAGTTCAGAAAAGCTGTTGCCATTGATTGTACTATCAATGAAGCATATGATACCTCCCTCAGCCATCCTTTTAAGGGGAACGTTGATATTGATCGCCTTGAGGATGTCATCCGGAAATATGGCAGAGAAAAAATACCCTTTGTCATACTTACCCTTACCTGCAATACCGTTGGCGGGCAACCTGTTTCGATGGAAAATATCCGGCAGGTAAAGAATCTAGCCGGTCAATACGGAATTCCTCTGCTGGTTGATGCGGCACGTTTTGCCGAAAATGCCTGGTTCATCAGGGAAAGAGAAGCCGAGTTCAGAAATCGTTCTGTCCGTGCGATAGTAACTGAAATGCTTTCCTATGCCGATATGTTTACCATGAGCAGTAAGAAGGATGGCCTGGTGAACATTGGCGGGCTTATAGGTATGCGCAGCAAAGAGGTTTTTGACAAAGCTTCGGTTTACAATATCATGTTTGAAGGATACCTGACCTATGGCGGCATGGCAGGCAGAGATATGGAGGCTCTGGCGGCAGGACTCGAGGAAGTAGTAGATGAACAATATCTTGAGTCACGAATCCGGCAGGTTGAATTTTTGGGAAAAAAGCTCGATGAATTTGGAGTACCGGTTCTGAAACCTTTTGGCGGGCATGCTGTATTTGTTGATGCCCTGTCCTTTCTTCCTTTGGTCCCACGGGAACAGTTTGTTGCCCAGACACTTGCCGTGGAGCTCTACAGGGAAGGAGGCGTTCGTTCAGCTGAAATCGGCACCCTGATGGCCGACCGAGACCCGGTCACAAGGGAAAACCGCTATCCGCAGGTTGAATATGTCAGGCTGGCCATACCACGAAGGGTATATACCGATAACCATATGATGTACACTGCCGTTGCTCTGGCCAGGATCTTTGAGCGGCGCAATTCCATTCGTGCCGGCTATGTTATTGTGAAAGAGCAACCCATACTCCGTCATTTTACCGTTCAGCTGAAACCGGTTGAATCATAAACACTTATTTTACTAACCAGTTTTTCCGGGGAAAAAATTACTCCGGAACCATATTGCACTGGTTATAAAATTATATCACCTTTGTGCCTTGTTGCTTTTAGGTAATGAGAAAACTTACTGAAGGAGAAGAAGGCCGGCTTATTTTGTACTTTACCATGCCCATGCTGCTGGGGAATGTGTTTCAGCAGCTATATAGTATTGTGGATAGTATCGTTGTGGGCAACTACCTTGGAAAAGCTGCACTGGCAGCAGTTGGTGCATCGTACCCGATCATTTTCGCACTGATTTCCCTGGTTGTTGGAATTACAATGGGTACAACCATTGTGATAGCCCAGTTTTTCGGAGCAAAACAATATGATAAAGTAAAGCTGGCCGTTGACACAATGTACATTTTCCTGTTTTTTGCCTCTGTTCTTCTTACAGTTATTGGCCTGTTGCTGTCAAAATGGATATTCCGTGTGACCCGTTTGCCCGAAGAAGTTGTTCCCATGGCCACAACCTTTATGAATACTTACTTGCTTGGATTGGTGTTCTTTTTCGGATATAACGGAACATCTGCCGCATTGAGGGGCATCGGGGATTCCAAGACTCCGCTATATTTTCTTATTTATGCCACCCTGATGAATCTTGGCCTGGTGTTTCTGTTTGTGGCAGTTTTTCATTGGGGCATAGCCGGTGCTGCCTGGGCAACCATTCTCTCTCAAAGTTCAGCCTTTTTTATTGCCATCTGGTATCTGAATAAAAAAGAGTGTTTGTTGCATTTCTCATTGAAAAATATGCGTTTTGACCGCGATATTTTTATGAAAAGCCTGAGAGTAGGCCTTCCCAGTGGAATTCAGCAAACCTTTGTTTCCATGGGCATGTTGTTTCTTTATGGTATAGTGAACAGCTATGGTACCGACGTGAGTGCTGCATATTCTGTTGCCGGCCGAATTGATTCCTTTGCTCTGCTTCCCGCTATGAATTTTTCCATGGCCCTCTCCACCTTTACCGGACAGAATCTGGGAGCCAACCAACCCGAGCGGGTTGTCAGGGGGCTCCGGAAAACCATAGTAATTGCAGGAATTATTGCCCTGATGGTTACACTGCTGGTTATTTTCACCGGCCATTATATGATGGGTTGGTTTACAAAAGATCCTGAAGTTATTCGCATCGGATGGGAGTATCTTGTGATTGTCAGTTCCTTTTACCTTGTGTTTACCCTCATGTTCCTTTACACCGGCGTTATGCGGGGTGCAGGTGATACACTGGTTCCTATGTTTATTTCCATATTTTCACTTTGGATTATCAGAATCCCTATGGCTTACCTCCTTTCCGGCTGGATGGGCGAAAAGGGCATCTGGTGGTCTATACCGGCCGGATGGATTGTAGGAACTCTGGTTGCCTTCTGGTATTACAGAACCGGGAAATGGAAGAATAAAGTTATTGTGCGGTATCCATCTGCCAGGTAAACAGGATTTGTTAATTTTGAAGCAAACAGATTATTATGTCACTTATCTCCATGACAGGCTGGGGTAAAACCCAATATCAGATGCAGGATAAGCTCGTTACGGTCGAAATTAAAAGCATTAACAGCCGCCAGTTTGATCTGAATCTGAAAATCCCGTTTCTTTACCGCGACTTTGAATCAGAGATGCGGTCGATGGTTTCCGAAAAAGTAGCCCGTGGAAAAGTTGACCTGATCATAACCCAGGAATTTGTTAACGGTACTTCTGTTTCAGAACTCAATAAGGAAGCCCTGAAAAAATATTTTGCCCAGATTTCCGAACTGGCCGGAGAGTTTGGTATTTCCGGAAGTGATATTCTTTTTGCGGCGGCGATGCGTTTTCCGGAAGTAGTTAAAACGCCGCAAATACTTATTTCTGAAGAAGAAAAGACAGTTCTTTTCGACGCTCTGTCTCAGGCTCTGAACCTTCTTGTTTCCTTCAGGGTACAGGAAGGGAAAGCCCTGGAAAAAGATATTCTTCAGCATCTCAGCAGAATTGAAGAGCTTCTGGACCAGATCACTCCCTTTGAGCAGGAACGGATTGATGCGTTCCGTGATAAACTGCGCCGGAATCTTGAAGAGTATCTGGGAAAAAACGGGGTTGATGAAAACCGGTTTGAACAGGAAATCATTTTTCATCTGGAGAAGATCGACATTACGGAAGAAAAAATCCGCCTTGCCAATCATCTGAAGTATTTCAGGGAAGTTGTTCAGAACGAGGAACTTCAGGGAAGAAAACTGGGATTCATTTCTCAGGAAATCGGTAGAGAAATTAATACCCTTGGTTCAAAGGCCAACCATGCCCTGATTCAGAAAAAGGTGGTCGAGATGAAAGATGAACTGGAAAAAATAAAAGAGCAATTGCTGAATATTTTATGAGTTCGTTTCAGGGGAAAGCAATCATTGTTTCAGCTCCTTCAGGGGCAGGGAAAACAACCATCGTGCACCGGTTGCTTGCATCGGGTTTGCCCCTTGGTTTTTCTGTTTCAGCTACCAGCAGGCCCCGGCGATCAAATGAGGTAAACGGCGTTGACTATTTTTTCCTTTCGCCCGAAGAGTTTATGAAAAGGGTGAAAAACGGGGAGTTTATCGAATGGGAGGAAGTTTACGAAAACCAGTATTATGGTACACTCAAATCGGAAATCGAACGTCTCTGGCAGGAAAAAAAACATGCTTTGTTCGATGTGGATGTCAAAGGAGGTATCAGCCTGAAGAAATATTTCGGCTCACAGGCTCTGGCAATCTTTATTAAACCACCCTCCCTCCAGACACTCTATGAGAGGCTTCGGGCCAGAGGAACCGAAACGGAAGAAAGCCTGAAAAAACGAATGGCCAAAGCGGAATATGAACTCAGTTTTGCTCCCGGATTTGATGCCGTGGTGGAGAACAATATACTGGAGAAGGCTGTGGAGGAGGTGTACCGCTTGGTAGTGAATTTTATAGGTGCTGAAGAATAGCCAACAGATCAGAATATATCATTACTAACTTATCTGCTGTGAAAACCGGACTGTTTTTTGGATCATTTAATCCTGTCCATGTCGGTCACCTGATCATTGCGAATTATGTTTGTGAATTTACCGATATCGAAGAGGTATGGATGGTGATCAGTCCGCAGAATCCCCTGAAAGATAGGAACCAGTTGCTTTCCGCAGATATTCGCTATTCCATGGTGAAAAAGGCCATCGGCAATTATGCCCATATTCATGTTTCCGATATTGAACTGCATCTCACTATGCCTTCCTATACGGTAAATACGTTGAAAACAATGGAAAACAGTTACAAGGACAGGGAATTCGTGCTGATTATGGGGGCCGACAGCCTGGTACAGTTTCATGAATGGAAAGACTGGCAGGAGATAGCAAGGAATTACGCACGCTACGTTTACCCGCGCCGTGGAATCGATGTGTCAGAAGCCGATCTTACTAATTGCAGAATGTTGGATGCCCCTCTGATAGACATTTCCTCAACTATGATCCGGAATGCCCTTTTGGCCGGAAAGGATGTGCGATTCTATCTTCCTTCCGAAATAAGGGAGGATGTTTTACGGCACTATGCCCCGGGCTCTTCCCTTACAACATAAAGTTGTCCTGCCTGGAATTTGACAATTTTTACCCGTTCCCCTTTTTCTATATAACCGATAAGACTGGTTGCATCGTATATTTCTTCTCCCAGACGTATTTTTCCTGATGGGCGAAGAATGGTATGGGCATAACCCGATTGCCCTACCAGGTTTTGAAGTTCTGCATCAATGCCTATGTAGCCTTCATGGGTGTTCTGCACAGTCTTCAGCGCCAGTTCTCCAAAGGTATTTCCGGTAAAAATCTTTTTGCTCAGGTATATTGACAGGCCAAAAGCTATGGCAATGGAGGTAATCACGATAAAGAGGGCTTTCATCACTTCCTGCAGACCTTTGGGGCTGCTGAGCTGGAAATTGGTGTTATCGATCATGCTCAGGGTCAGGCCTGCAATGATGAGTGCAATTCCGGAAAAGCCGGCAATGCCAAATCCCGGAATAACGAATATCTCAACTCCGAGGAGAATCAGTCCCGTGATAAAAATCAGGATTTCCCAGTTTTTGGCAAGCCCTTCCAGGTAGAGGGGAGCAAAATAAAGCAGTGCAGCCATTATCGCAACTGCCAGCGGGAAACCAATTCCGGGAGTCTGGAGTTCGAAGTAAATGCCTCCGATGATCAACATAATAAGAATGCCATGAACGAAAGGATTCAGCAGGAAATTAATGATTTTGTCTATAGCACCTGGTTGATATTCAGCCAACTGGTAGTTTTCAATGCCTTCTATCCGCAACAGATCGGGAATGCTTTCTGCAATGCCGTCGCAATACCCATATTTTACAGCTTCTTCGGTGGTGAAGGTGAGGATTTTTCCGGTATCTTTAATGCCAGGCAGGCTGACGTCTTCGTCAACCATGGCTTCAGCTATCCGCGGATCCCTTTTCCAGGAAACGGTTGTATCTGAGCCGCTTATCACCGTATCTTTCCCGTGGGCTTCGGCTGTGGCCCGCATCAGGGAACGCATGAACGACTGGTATTTGTCGGGCATTTTTTCCCCTGTCTGATTCACCACTGTGGCGGCCCCTATGCTGCTTCCCTTTCGCATGTAGATTTTTTTTGCTGCAATGGAGATCAGCGCACCGGCCGAGGCGGCATTATTGTCAATGAACACATAAACGGGAATGACTGAGTTCAGTATTTTTGTACGGATTGAATCAGCAACATCGAGCATTCCGCCGTAAGTGTTCAGATGAATTACAATCAAATCCGCTTTCATAGCCTCTGCCTCTGTAAAGGCTTTCTGGATGGTGCGCCATGCCGCAGGGAAAATTTCCTGTTTCAGGGGAATTACATAAATCTTTGTTTTCTGCTGCAGGGTATCATCCTGAAGTGAAGTCCAGGAAGGGAACAATAAACATAATACCAGAAAAAGAAAAACCTGTTTCTTGGTTTTTGTTTTCATCATAATCTAATTGATTTTCAATGGCATGATGGAACCCACATGCTCGTCATTTTATTACCGCTGTGTTTGTTTTTGTAAAACATGTGGATTTCATCGTTTTTGGGCTAAAGGACAAAAATAGGATAATTCCGTGAGTATATGGTGAAAGAATCGCTATAATGAGCGGAGCATATCAAGAAACATTTTGATGGCGGCCATCTTCGCATTGTCAAGAGGATAGCTCAGATTGTTTATCAGATAGTTTTCCAGATTAATTGCTGCATGAAGCTTCGGGTCATGAACGGAAGCGGCAGCCTCTGGAATATGCAGGATTCCATAGCGAAGGGCGGAATTGAATTTTTGTACAAATAGGGGATCAACCGGAGTATTGGCGGCCCATACCGCAAAAACAAACGGCAAGGAAGTAAATTCCTTCCACACGGCTGCCAGATCATAATGCCACGGATAAGATGATTCTGCATAAAAAGCTCTGTCGCCGATAAGAACTCTGGCAGAACCTTCCTCTGCTGAAAGGTGGTTGTCATCGTCGGGCGCCATTTCCCACACAGGGGAAATATGCCAGAAGTTCCGTGCCAGTATCCTGACGAGGTTATTTGATGTTCTCGACTGGGGGTCAAGATAGATTTTCCGGATTCTTTCAGCAGGAACTGTACTGAAGAGCATCACCGACCGCACGGGCCCGTCAGCCCCGAGGCAGTATCCAGGAATGATTTCGTAGTATTCCAGTGTTGGAAGTGCCGCCACAGGAACCAATCCGATATCAGCCTTCTTGTTTTGGAGCCGCATGGCACATTCGGATGGAGTATCAAGGCTGAGGTCAATTTCGGGCCGCTCAGGAGCGTTACGAAGCCCAAATACAAACGGCAGGGTGTTTGCATAAGAGACCGCAGATACTCTGTAAATAGAATAAGGCTGTTCCATATTTCAACCTGGATGAACAGGTGCGAATGTAGGAAATAAGTTTCTCCCAGAATATGCTGATAAACTTATTA
>JAAYUG010000015.1 GCA_012517825.1 Bacteroidales bacterium
ATGTTTGACTTTGAAGGAAATACTCTGCCTTCTATCAACTACCTGAATGCAAGCTATAAAGGCCTCTGAAACAGGGAATTTGCTTCATATGCTGCATTTGCCATGAGAAATCCGGGGGCTTTGCATGCCGAATACCCCGTTTGTGCATTACCCGATTTCCGCATCAGGAGCACAAACATATGAGTGATTGATGCATTGACTTTTTTCGCAGGGATCCGTGTTAAACCAGCTGTAACGAAGGAAAAGCTGACCTCAGGGCACACTGCGCATTTTCTAACGCGCAATATATTTTTCTTCGGCAAGCTGTTTCCTGAATTTCAGATAATCAGGATTCTGAGGATCAATAATTCCATAGATGGAAACAAAGTGACGGGCTGCCTCCAGGTTACCAGCCTGAATACTTCTGTTCGTATAGGTATATGCCATGATGCTGAGATAAGCCAGCAAACGTTCATGCATTGCTTTTTTCAGGCCGTCTGACGACCCGGTCAGTCTGGTTCTCAAAACATCTGCCTCGTTCCTCCACCAGGAAGTATCCTTTTCGGTGAAGGCTTTCTGGTACTCCATACGAAGCATTTCTTCCATACGCAATACCTGTTCTTTTTCAGAGAGGAATTTCCGGAATTCAGGCGTAGAAGAAATTTTTTTCACTCTTTTCCGGAAAGTGTTTGCCTCTTTGTATCCTGCCAGAAGAGAAGCACCTCGTTCGGCCCAGGCAAATTCATCTGCAATATTTTTTCTTTGATGGTAATAGCCGACCGAATCGAGCAGGGAGTTTTTCAGACAGGAGATGATCTGACGGTCGGTGGCAACAATTCCCTCCTGCATAGCTTTGATGTGAAGAAACAGCAGAGCAAGAGAAAGTTGTTCCCGGGATGGCCAGGCATGAGTTCCATGGAATATACTGGTATAAACGTTGAATTTTGTTCCTTTGAGCTGTTCCGGTAATGATTCCACTTCGCTGTAGTTAAAATCTCCGTCTCCTGCCAATGCTGCAATGGCAAAAGCCCGTGTGCCGGAAGCAGGCTGAAAACCAGGCAATCCCGCACTGCAGGAAATAACTCCCCTTATATTGCTCCAGGAAAGCGCCAGCGAGGCAGCAATTCTGCCTCCTCCCGAAAATCCGGCGGCATAAATCCGCGTTGAATCAATACTGTACCGACTGGTAACATCCTCGTAAAACGTTCTGACTACATATTCAATATTGGCAACACCGTTGGCAGAATTATCGGAACCGGCCACAATGTATCCGAATTTTTCGGCTACTGAAGAAAATAGCTTCACGGGCAGACGCCCATCAGCATGCGGATCGAAACACAATAACACCGGCCATTTTTTATCAGGTGTATAGTTGCCAGGCAAATAAACCTCATACCTCTGGGAACTGTCATACCGGCAAGCTACTGTGACAATACGGGTTGTGTCAGCCGCGCCCTGCAGCAAATCCGCACAGCTTTTCCGTTTTTCCGAACAGGCAAAAAGCAGAAAAGGCAAAGAAATGATCAGAAAAAGGCTTTTTTTCATTGGATAAAAATTAGTCTGAAGTTCCGTTCTTCATATTCCTGAGCCGCATAAGGGCTTCGATGAAATAATAGTCGGCATAAATGATCGGTACGTCCACTTCTGTATTATGCGGTTTGCTTCCTACAGAATGGGAAAGGAGGGCATCCGATTCATCCGGGGCCAGGTAATGTGTTGCAAGAGAAGTGAGAATACGACAGGCTGTATGAAGGTAATAGGAAGCCGTGTCCTTATCAGGGATAAACGAAGAAAGTTCAATAAGGGCAGAAGCCGCAATGGCAGCAGCCGAAGCATCCTTTGGTTCATTGGGTATTCCGGGTGCATCAAAATCCCAGTAAGGAACGCCATCAGCCGGAAGCCGCTCAATAAAATGATTGGCAAGATTCCGGGCAGTTGTGAGAAATTCCTTCATTCCGGTTTCACGGTAACTCATGGTAAATCCATAAATACCCCATGCCTGTCCACGGGCCCACATGGATTTGTCGGAAGCGCCCTGCCAGGTCTTCAGGCTGTCAACTTTGCCGGTTTCATCATCATATACCACAACATGTACCACCGAATAATCGGGCCTGATCTGGTTTTTCATTGTTGTCAGGGCATGCCGGATGGCTACGTCTTTATAGGCCGGTCTTCCGTTACGCGAAGCCCAGAAAAGAAGCTCCAGGTTCATCATATTGTCAATGATGGTATTGTGTTTCCAGCCGCGGTTCTGCTTTTGCCATGGCCATGAAAGAATGGTTCCAACCCTGGGATTGAAAAGAGTAACCAGGGAATCGGCCGTTTCGAGCAATATATTCCTGTAAAGGGAATCGCCTGTTAACCGGAATCCGTTTCCAAAACTGCAGTACATCATAAAACCCAGGTCATGATTCTTTTCCCGCATCTTTTTAACGGGCTCAAGGCAGGCAGTCCAATGGCGGGCCTGTTTCAGCAGGATGCTGTCGCCGCTGAAATCGGCCATATACCACAAAATTCCCGGCCAGAAACCGCTGGTCCAGTCATAGATTCCCACGGTCTTCCATTCCTTGCTTCCCACCGGTATCATGCGGGGCATTAATGCCGTATCGGGCAGGTGCTGAAGGGTTCTTATAATCTTCTGATGTGCCATCTGCAACCAGGGGTCGGGCTGGATACATCCCTTTCTTTGACAGGACGATACAACAGCAATAATCAAAACAAATGCAATGGGAAATAGTCTTTTCATCACCTCAAATAATTTATCAGACTTTTTTGATGGCTAAAGGTAAAGATAAATTTGCTTGGCTGAACCGCAATGTTCCCATTGATAATCATGGACGTTTCAAAATTTCGTTTTGCGACTTCTCCGGCAGAAATTTTCTGTTTGGGCCTGCATGAGAGAGTATAGATTAGTTCCTTTAAAACAACCCTGCAAATAAAAAAATAGCTGCCGTTAACATGAACGGCAGCTATGAAACCCTAACCTCAACGATGGAAAAAGCACAAGGGTTTACCGTATAATTCTTCTGTTCAGCTTGCGAATCGCTTCCTGTATTGTTTCATCGGGCTTAATATAGTTGTAATCGCCCCAGAAGCTTTCATCCTTGAAGTAATCCACCTGATCGGCAAACACATCACTCATCCTGGCTGATTCACGGTAGGCATACCGGCTAATATTGACGGTATCAATATCGGTCACAGCCATTTCACTCATGACAGTGAAGGTAGTATTGAACAGCTTTTTCTTCCATTTGCACCTGAACCTCAGTTCGGAACGGACATAATTCAGGTACCACTTGTTATTGAATTCCTTGTAGTTGACCAGGTAATTTCCGCTGAGGGTTTCTACCTGCATCGATACTGGTTTCTTTTTTACCAGTACATTGCTGGCCAGATGAAGGCCTATGTCGCTTAAACGAAACTCCAGTCCGGTAATAGCCAGGTTGTTAACATCAAGATATATTTTACCGCTGTAAAGAGGTTCATTCACATCAGGCCGCTGGTCAAATTCAATAACATAGCAGTCTTTGTCATTAACCGTGGCCATGCCCGTCAGGCTGTACTTATAAAATTTCATATAATCGGGATCGAGCAGTATTTCCGGATTTTTTACCACATCGAGCAGGAAAACCGTTTTAGGACCTCCCTGCAGTTTAAATGTTACCGTATCCATCCTTTCCACGTCCTGGCTCTTTCTTCCTTTGTAAATCTTTACCCGGTCTTCATCATAGGCTTTATTATAGGGGGCTTTATATACATCCAGTATGGCTTCGGCCAGTTCTACATAACTCCGGTTCTTCTTAATGGCTTCCCTGTAGAAACCGGTCACCATAGCCGGTTTAACCGGGTAATTTTCTTCGATTCGCCTCATGGCGGCCTGCAAAAGCGTAAGCGGATCATTGGACCGGATAATTACTTCGGTGATAGGAATAGGCTCCGGTTCCATGAGGATGACATATCCTTCCTTTGTCAGTTCCGCCAGATCAACCTGAAAATTCCGGTAGCCAAGATGGGTGATGCCCAGTTTTCCTCCGGCCAGGCTAACGGGAACCTTAAGCACAAATTCTCCGTCGGAATTGGAAACTGTTCCTATGCTGTGCCCGACCACATGAACATTCGCAAAAATTACAGGCTTTTTGGTCAGCTTATCAATAATCTTTCCGCTGAAAGTTACAACCTTTGATGTGTCATCCTTCATCAAAGGCATTGCCATTGCATTTCCTGCAAGGAAAAAAAGCAGTATTCCTGCCAGGATCATGTTTCCTTTTAAATTCATTTTTGATTTCATGGGTTCATTATTTATTTTGAAAACAACAGACCAAAATTTGTCTTTTCATAAATAATGACAACTGGAGAACCTTTCTCCCTATCAAAGATTATTTTTCTGAAAATCCATGTAATCCAAGAGCGTTTGGATTTAAAATACAATCCGACGAATTCAACATAACCCGCATGCGCACCAAAAAATGCGCGATGTGCTGCAAAGTACGCTTTCACTCCGTTTCAGCGGGGTTAAGCCGGATGCCTGCACGCAAAGCCTGCATACTGCGCATTAGTTCGCTTGCACTCCATATACCGTTGCGTGAAAGGAATACCGGCACCAATGATACTAATCTTCCTGAACCAGGATATCAGGAGGGAAGTGGTATTTACCATGCATCACATCATAGATTGCCACAGGCAGATCGGTGTAAAGTTCATCTTTAAACACGCAACCCTTAAAACCGGCTTCCACAAGCGTTTTGAGGTACGCCTTGTCGGTATACATGGTAATGGCTATAAACCGTATGTGAGGATACAACCAGAGTGCTTTCCGCGTAGCTTCAATCCCTCCCACTTGCGGCATCTCAAGATCTATTAGTACCAGGTCGGCCAGTGCCAGGTTCTCATTGTTCAGAAGCTCCAGTCCGTTTCTGACTTCGGCAATTATTTCAATATCCTTGCTTTTCCGCAGGTAGAACCGGAGTCCCTCCAGAAATTTTTCATTGTCGTCAGCAAGAATTACCTTCATAGAAGTTTAATTGGTATGATAAATTTAAAAATAACTCCCTTTCCAACCTCAGTGGCGGCAATGAATTTTCCGGCCATTGATTCAATCCGGCTCCGGATATTGAGCAGTCCTAATCCTTTGCCAGGTTTTTCCAGCAGGGTTATATCGAACCCCTTCCCGTTATCAGCATATTCAACTATTACATTTTCTTCTTGCCTGATAACTTTCAGTGAGATGGATGAAGCTTCGCCATGCCGGAGCGAATTATTTACCAGTTCTATGATTGCCCGGTAAAGGCTTGTTTCATAAATTTCAGGCAGTCGCTCAGAAAATCCAAATTCAGCCTGAATGGTCACAGGGTATGCTTCCTGAACCTTGCCGAAAAAGGATTCGATGGCCGTTTGCAAACCATAGTTCCGGAGCAGGTGCGGACTCAGGTTGTTCGAAATATCCCGCATGGTGCGCAAGGCATAATCAATGTTTTCGTATAATTTCCCGATGAGAACCTTTTGCTGGTATGCATCCGTTTCTTCCTGAAGCATCTGAACATACATCTTCCCGGTTGAAAGCAAAGGCCCAAGCTCATCGTGCAGGTCGCCGGCCAGTCGTGCTCTTTCTTTTTCCTCTCCGGTTACAATGGCCTGAAGCATTTTCTGTTCCAGAAACTTCCGGTCAGTAATGTTGCGGGCAACATATAACAGAAGATTTTCTGCTCCAAACCGAAGGGGAAAGACGGCAACTTCCACCGGCACTTTCTCTCCTTTTCTGCCAATCAGGGAGAGTTCCAGCAGCGGTAAAGACTGGTAATCCGTCCCCTCAAATATTTTTCTTATATACACATATTCCTCCTTGTCCATAAAATTGAATACCTTCATTTTTCGCACTTCGTCAATACTATATCCGGTAGTATCAAGGAAAACCGTATTCGCCTCCCTGATTTCTCCCTCAGGGGTTGCAATTATTATCAGGTCGCGGATACCGAAAAAAATGCTCCGGAATTTTTCCTCACTTTCGCGGTATGCCGTTTCCACCCTTTTTTCTTCCGCAATCTCGTCTTTAAGCTCCCTGTTCATTTCAGCCAGCTTGTTGCTAAGCTGATTGTAATAGCGTGCATTGTTTTCAGCAAACCGGTTTAAGGCAGAAAAAACCAGCATGATCAGTATGGTAAAAAACACCGCCACACTAAACTGAAGAGCCCAGGGATAGAAAGAATGCACATACTCCTCCACAGGAAAGGCATAATTTCTTCGGCCGGAGAGGAAAAGGAATCCTATTACCAGCACTGTAACGATGGATCCCAGTATAAGATGAATTCCTGCCCTTTCATTGATCAGCATAGTGGCCAATAGACTCCCGACAAGCAAATATTGAAAACCAGCTCCCATCACCCCGGCCGACCACCATGATGCCGCCCCCATCAGATAACAGGCAAAGACAAATATTAGTGCTTTAAACCGGTAGCCTGTTTTACCTGAAAAAATAAGCAGGAGCAAAAAAATTCCGTACAAGAGCAATCCCACAATGGTATTGACCAATAAGCCGGTTACCGGAATCCTTAAAATTGCGGGAAGAAGTATCAGAAGCCCAAAAACCGCTACAATAGCAAGAATTGCATTGGCCAGTTTGTTTCTCATTTCGTTGAGATCGCCTGGAACAGATTCAGGCAGAAAAAATGACGATAAAAATTTTTTTACCATGCGAATGATGAATCAATTGATAAATTTACCAAAAATTCAATCCGGCCTTTTCCGGGAAAACCGGAAAAAGAAGGAACCGAAATCGTATAGTTCAGCAATCCATTTTCTTTCCAAAAAAATAACCGATATGAAAAAGTTAGCCAACTATTTTTTCCAGGGTTTGTTACTGGTTGCCCCTACAGGACTAACCATTTACATCCTCTACCTCATTTTCCGGGTTATTGATGATCCGCTGCAAACCTACATTAAAGACCTTACCGGGATTACCATTCCTGGCCTTGGCCTTGTGGTCATTGTGCTTTTTCTTACCCTGCTGGGCATTATCGGCAATTTTGTGGTTACCGATCCGGTGACAAACCTTATTGAGCGACTCATCCGCAAAGCTCCCGTAATTGAAATGATTTACACTTCGCTGAAGGATTTTCTTTCTGCGTTTGTAGGGAAAGAGCGACGTTTCAACAAGCCTGTCAGGGTACTTGCGGATGCAAATACCGGATTTGAAAAACTGGGATTTATTACCGAAGACGATCTGAAGAGCTTTGGAGTGAAGCAAAAAGTGGCTGTTTATTTTCCATACTCCCTGTCCTTCATGGGTGAATTGTTTCTGGTACCGGCCGACAAGGTTATCCCTGTCGATTTGCCGGCCGCAGAAGTAATGAAATTCATCGTTGCAGGAGGACTGGCCAAAATGACACCGGCAGGAGAAGAGGAAAAGAAAGATGATTCCGTGAAATGATTTTTTACAGCACCATCAGGCTGCATCCTCTTATCTCCGCCTGGTCCATCCTGCCCAGGACTTCAAAGGTACCACCGGCATGCAAAAGGCCCAGGTCGCCGGTTGCTATAAAAGGACACGACCATACATTGGCCAGGTCAATGATATCAATTCCGCCTGTTTTGCCGGGTTCCAGCAAATGCAAAGGGTCATAGGGATCCCTGACAAAAATCCTCATCCATGGGGGTGTGGAAAAAACTCCCTCTCCTCTGGAGTATGCCTGGGAAAGGAGTTCCGTCATCCCGTATTCTGAATGCACTGCCTCTACACTGAACTGACGGCAAAGAATTTCATGAATCTCATTCCGTATGAGTTCCTTCCTTCGACCTTTCATTCCGCCGGTTTCCATAACAATTGTGTTCCTGAGCTTCACAGGATGCTGTTCTGCAAAATCAAGAAGGGCAAAAGTCACTCCCAACAGCAGGGCAGGCTGTTTCTTCCGCTCCAGTTCGATCAGTACTTCGGCAAGCTATTCCTGATTGTACAGAAAAAATCCGCTCCGGGGATGCCGGCTAAGCCTGATAAGTTGGTCAACCATATAAACCAGCGAGGAACCGGTTCGCTCAAGATAGGAAGGCAACAGGCCCAAAATGCAGTACCGTGAAGGATCTCCGTAAAACAACCTGAACCCCCGTAAAAAACTTTCCCTGTAAAGGCTGAGTGAGGCAACATAGTGGCGGCTGGTTCCCATGCCTCCTGTGCCGGTGCTGGTGAACACCATTTCCGGTTCACCGATGGCTGCATAAATTCTATGCTCTTTAAAGAACTCCACCGGCAAAAAAGGAATTTTTTCCAGCGAATCAACATTTCCGGGATTTCGCTTCAGCGACGCGGAAAAAGCCCGATAAACCGGATTGTTTTCATAATGAAACCGGTACATTTCGAGGGCCAGTGATTCAAAATCCCCTGTCCCCTTTACCGTAAAAATATGTTCTTCACTGAAGTGCATCCGATTTACTCCCGCTTCCTTTTATATCCAACAACGGCCGGTTCCTCCCGGGCAATCTTTCGTTTTATTCCTTCCCGGCCAAAGGCTGGAGGTTTTCAATCTTATGGAACGAAGTTACAATTCCTTTAATCAATGCCGAGCTGAACCCGTTGTGTTCCATTTCGTTCAGGCCAGATATGGTGATACCCATCGGGGTTGTAACTTTGTCAATTTCCTTTTCGGGATGCTGGCCCTTAATAAGAACAAGTCCTGCCGCTCCTCTCAGGGTTTGGGCAGCTATAAACTGCGCCGTTTCGGATGGAAAACCAATTTCTATTCCTCCCTGGGTCATTGCCCTGAGGAAACGCAGGGCAAAAGCTACTCCGCAGGCTCCCAGCACGGTGGATGCTTCCATCAGTTCTTCTCCAATTACCAGGGTTTTTCCCAGCAGGTTGAAAAGTGCCTGAACTTCCTTCAGTGCTTCCTTGTCATCTTCCTGTGCGGCAAGGCAGGTCATGGATTCTCCAATGGCTGCCGCCGTGTTGGGCATGATCCGCACTACCGGCACCTTTCCGCAAAAGGAACGGATCTGGTTGATGGAGAAACCGGTGACCGAAGAAACCAGAATATGTTTTACGGGAACGAGAACATCCTGAATCTCCGTCAACAAAGCCTGCATCTGGTGGGGTTTGACGGTAATCAGGACAAGACGGCTCTCTTCCACAGCCTTTCGGTTATCAGAAGTAACCTGTATGTTTTGCTCCTGAAGGTGGTTAAGAAGCTGAACCTTACGGCGCGTAACAATGAGGTTTTCGGCACGGAACTTACCTGTTTGAAGCAATCCGGAAGCCAGCGAATTTCCAAGATTTCCTCCTCCGAGAATGGCAATACGAAGATTGTCGGTCATAGTTCATCTTTTTAAGGGCACAGGTTTGTATTGACAAGAAGTGCGGGCAAGCCCGCACTTCCTAAATTTTAAAATACCGGGGCAAAAAAGAATTTCTTACCCGCGGATGGCTTTAATTCCGGGAAGTTCTTTCCCTTCAATGTATTCGAGCATGGCACCACCACCGGTCGACACATAGCTGATCTTGTCAGCCAGCTTGTTTTTATTGACAGCTGCCACGGAATCACCACCGCCCACCAGGCTGAAAGCTCCGGCTGCAGTAGCTTCGGCTATAGCTTTTGCAATGGCGCTGGTGCCGGCGGCAAATTTCTCAAATTCAAAAACACCCATCGGGCCGTTCCAGAGAATGGTCTTCGATTTCTTTATAACACCTGAGAATAGAGCTATGGTTTCCGGCCCGATATCCAGCCCCATCCAGCCATCGGGTGTTTCATTCACCTTTGTTACCGAAGTATTTGCATTGGCATCGAAGGCATCTCCGTTCACGGCATCAACCGGCAGATAAACCTTAACCCCCTTTGCCTTTGCCTTTTCCAGTATCTGAAGCGCCACATCCAGCTTGTCTTCTTCACACAGTGATTTTCCGATCTTTCCTCCCTGCGCCTTGATAAAGGTATAGGTCATACCACCGCCGATAATCAGATTGTCAACCTTTTCGAGCATGCGTTCAATCACCATAATCTTATCACTAACCTTTGCGCCGCCCATAATGGCTGTGAAAGGATGATCGGGTGCATGCAGCACCTTATCCATGGCTTTCAGTTCTGCCTCAATCAGATAACCGAACATGCTCTTGCCGGGAAAATGAGCAGCAATCAGGGTGGTTGAAGCATGGGCACGGTGGGCTGTACCGAAAGCGTCGTTTACATAACAATCGGCCAATGAAGCCAGTTTGGCCGTAAATTCTTTCTGCCGCTTCTTCATTTCTTCCTTGGCTGCCTTTTTTTCTTCGTCCGAAACCCCTTCAGGCAGTTTGGGTTTGCCTTCTTCTTCCAGATAAAAGCGGACGTTCTCCAGCAGTAAAACTTCGCCCGGCTTAAGGGAACCAGCCAGTTGTTTGGCCGATTCTCCCACACAGTCGTCGGCAAATTTCACTTCCCTGCCCAAATGTTTTGAAAGAACCGGAATAACATGCTTCAGAGAGTATTTTTCCTGGGGAACTCCGTCAGGACGGCCCAGATGCGACATCAGAATACAGCTACCTCCGTCGTTCAGAATCTTGTTGATGGTAGGTAATGCACCCCGGATGCGTGTATCATCTGTCACCTCAAAGGTTTTCTTGTCGAGCGGAACGTTAAAATCAACCCGCACAATGGCCCGCAGGCCTTTAAAATTGAAATTGTCTATCGTTACCATATGCATCAAAATTTAAACATGTGCCTTAAAAATCATACAAACCTAACTGAAAATCATCAAATAGCCAAATTTTACTCTTTCAGCCCGGTACTTGAATTACCGGGAAAAAGCATTTACTTTGCAGCTTGTTCGTATGCTATTCCGTGACGTCATAGGGCAGAAACCTGTTATTCAGAACCTGATCCGCTCGGTGCAGGAGGGCAGGATAAGCCATGCCCAGATGCTGTTTGGCCCCGAAGGTTCCGGAAAACTTCCCCTGGCCCTGGCTTACAGCCGCTACATCCTGTGTACTTCGCGCACGCCGGAAGATGCCTGCGGACATTGCATTTCCTGCCAGAAGATTTCCAAACTGATTCATCCCGACCTCCATTTTGTGTTCCCTGTCTTCAGGGAAAAAACGGCCGAGAAAGTAACCAGCGAAAAGTTTCTCCCCCTCTGGCGCTCGTTCGTCCTGAACAATCCCTACTTCTCTTACAACCAGTGGATGAAAGCCCTCGATTCAGAAAACAAGCAGGGAATGATTTATGTGGAAGAAAGCGCCGAAATTCTCAGGAAACTTAGCCTGAAGCCCTATGAATCGGACTGGAAGGTAATGATTATCTGGCTTCCGGAACGCATGCACCCGGCCGCCGCCAACAAACTGCTGAAAATTCTGGAAGAACCTCCCGATCAGACATTGTTCCTTCTCGTCAGCGAAAATACCCAGGCCATTCTTCCTACCATCCTTTCAAGAGTTCAGATGATCAGGGTGCCCCGCCTGCCCGATTCTGACATCGAAAAGACCCTCCAGGAGAAATTTTCTGTTGAAAAAACACCATCGCGCAGAATTGCTCTCCAGGCAGGAGGCAACTTTGCCCGTGCCCTTTCCCTGATAAACCTCTCGGGCGAAGACCAGCAGTTTGAACGGTTCGTAACCCTGATGCGCCTGGTATGGAAAAAAAACATACCCGAAATTATTGGCTGGGTTGATGAACTGGCTTCCGTAGGACGCGAAGAACAAAAAGAGTTTCTGCAGTATGCTCTTTCCCTGGTGCGCGAAAACTTGCTTCTGAACCTGAAACTTCCCTTTGCACACCGGCTTACCGAACCGGAACTCGATTTTTCCCGCAAATTCTCAGCTTTCATTCACCCCGGAAACATTGAACAGATTCACGATGCCTTTTCTGCAGCACAGGCCCACATCGAAGCCAATGCTTATGATAAACTGGTTTTGTTCGACCTGGCACTTTCGCTTTCCGAAATAATCCGGAAATAATCAATTTTCTGTATCTTTGCAACTTTGCCGGAGTTTATCCGGCCCCCAAACAGGATATTACAATGAGTGCTCAAAATATAGAAGGAATACATCATAGAGGTTGCTGCAAACTTACTCCCGGAGGAGGGGATTTTCAGCGATGCATCCAGGACGGATGCAGTAAACTGAGTGTTTACAACTGGATTTCTGATCTTCCCATGGACGGAGGAATTTCAGAAGTGGTTGAAATCCGCTTTAAAAACACACGAAAGGGCTTTTATTACAACGTCAATCAGCTGGTTCTTCAGCAGGGCGACATTGTGGCGGTTGAAGCCACTCCCGGCCATGACATTGGCGTTGTATCACTCACCGGCGAGCTTGTTCAGCAGCAAATGAAAAAGTACAAGGTCACCACCCCGGCTCAGGAACTGAAAAAGATCTACCGGAAAGCCAAACCGGCCGATATAGAAAAATGGATGGAAGCCATTGCCCTGGAAGAAAGTACCATGCTCAAGGCCAGAAATATTGCCGAAAGCCTGCACCTCGACATGAAAATAGGCGACGTTGAATACCAGGGAGATAAAACCAAGGCCATCTTCTATTACATTGCCGACGACCGGGTTGACTTCAGGGAACTGATTAAAATCCTGGCCGATGAATTCAAGATACGGGTTGAAATGCGGCAGATTGGCGCGCGCCAGGAAGCAGGCCGCATTGGCGGCATCGGCCCCTGCGGCAGGGAACTCTGCTGTACCACCTGGCTTACCAATTTCGTTTCGGTTACCACCAGCGCCGCCCGCTACCAGGAAGTGTCGCTCAACCCCCAGAAACTGGCCGGCCAGTGCGGTAAACTTAAATGCTGTCTCAATTACGAACTGGATGTCTACCTGGACGCCCGGCACGACTTTCCCGATACCTCCGAACCCCTCCGCTTTGAGGAAGGACTCGCCAGACTGCAGAAAACCGACGTATTCCGCCGCATTATGTGGTACAGCCTCAACGAGGAAGAAACTTCCCTCATCCCTCTTCCGGTTGAAAAAGTCCGGGAACTCACTGAACTGAACCGTAAGGGCATCACACCCAAAATCCAGACAACCGGATACTCCCAGACACCGGTTTCCCCGGCCGCAGAAAACGGATATACCGACGTCATCAGTTCCCAGAGTGTTACACGGTTCGACAAACCCAAAAACAAACATAAAAAAGGCCGCAGACGACCGAATAACTCCAATAACCAGGCGAATTCCCCAACTGATGAAAGCTCTTCTGACTAACCTTTCGGTTTTTGTTTTTTTGCTGCTGTTCACTTCATGCGACCCCCGGATGGTCTTCGAAAAGAACCAGCGCATCCCCGGTGGATCATGGGATGCCGCTCAGCCGGCAGAATTCGAGGTGTTCATTCCCGACACCCTTCAGCCTTTCAATATGTACGTCAACATCCGGAACAAAGGATCCTATTCCTTCAGCAACCTGTTCCTGTTTATCACCATAACCTCACCTGCCGGTGAAAAACTGACCGATACCGTTGAGTTTACCCTTGCCGACAGCAAAGGAAAATGGTATGGAAAAGGTATCGGCGATCTCTATTTCCTGCGGGCACCGTGGAAAAAAAATATCCGTTTTCCGCATACGGGTATCTATCAGTTTCGTTTCACCCAGGGCATGCGCACCAATCCTCTGCCCGGGATCACCGATATCGGTATGCGCATCGAAAAAGTACATTGATTCTGGCAAGCCGTGGGGAAAAATAAGCTGAGAAAATTTGCCGAAATGAAAACGTTTCCCAACGTTTTCGAACCCACTCTTGCTGAGATCATGCAGCAGCCTTTCCCGCTGAAAACAAAATGGAACCAGGATTATTTCAAAAACTCACGCCCCATTACACTTGAACTCGGCTGCGGCCGGGGCGAATACACCACCGGACTGGCTGTGCGGAATCCGGAACGCAATTACATCGGCGTTGACATCAAAGGTGCACGGATCTGGCAGGGGGCTAAGTTCGCCCTCGAAAACCGGCTCACCAATGTAGCCTTCATCCGAACGCGCATTGAATTCATTACTTCCTTCTTCGGCCCTTCCGAAGTGGACGAAATATGGCTCACATTCCCCGACCCTCAGGAAAAAAAACGCAGGGCGAAAAAACGCCTCACAGGCTCCCGTTTTCTTAATGCCTACAGAACCTTTGTCAGACCAGGCGGAACCATCCATCTGAAAACCGACCATCAGGGGTTGTATGAATATACCTTGAACCTCCTTGCTTACAACCATCAGCAACCCAAAGTCTTCACCACCGACCTCTACGGATCTTCTCTTGCAGGAACCGCCGGGGCCATCCAAACCTATTACGAACAGATGTTTCTCCGTGAAGGAAAAAAGGTGTTCTACCTGGCATTCGCCCTTAAAACGGATCATGAATATGCCGAACTCCCCGAAACTGAATACGTCGAATGATTTTTTTGAACAGGTCTACGAAGTAACCCGAAAAATACCCTTTGGCAGAGTTACTTCCTATGGCGCCATTGCCCGCTATCTGGGGACAGCGCGGTCGGCCCGCATGGTAGGATGGGCCCTCAATGCCTGCCATTCGCACCCACGTCATGTGCCTGCTCACCGCGTAGTGAACCGGCAGGGCCTCCTTACCGGAAAAATGCATTTCGGAACCCCTACGGCCATGCAACAACTTCTTGAAAATGAAGGCATTAAAGTGGTCAATGACCGTATAGTCAACTTCCGTAAACTTTTTTGGGACCCCTGCAAAGAATTATGACAAATGATAGCTTGATTCCGTTCTTTTTTTTATTACTTTGCTGTTTAAATTTAATTTAAATAAAAATTATGTCTTTTACGCAGGAAGCTATACTGAATGAATTGAAGAAGGTGATTCACCCGTCTTCAGGAAAACCGGTTACCGAAGCAGGAATTGTTCAGAATGTAAGGGTTGGTGACAATTCGGTTCATGTTATCCTTTCCTTTCCCAGGAGTACTGATCCTCTGGCCGGCCCCATAAAGAAAGCCATAACCCAGGCCGTTCAATCGGGGTTTGGTGCAGGCATTCAGGTTACATTCGAAATCAACGCCAAAAAAGAGGTACCCGGGGAAAGCAACCAGCCGGAAGCTCTCTCCCGCGTTAAAAACATTGTAGCAGTGGCATCGGGCAAGGGAGGTGTCGGCAAGTCAACTGTGGCCGCTAATCTTGCTGTGGCAACTGCTTTGCAGGGCTACCGGGTTGGACTTGTGGATGCTGACGTTTACGGGCCTTC
>JAAYUG010000016.1 GCA_012517825.1 Bacteroidales bacterium
AAGCCGATGTAATTACCGGTAGCAAAACCAGCGGCATAACCAAGGTAGCAAAAAGGATTATCGAGATTCTGAATAATTCGTGTGATGGCCAGAATCCAGATCAGAACTTCGAAAAAACCCAGAAAGGGGGCGACCAGTTTATTCCCTTTTGCAACGAAGATGATACGGAGGGTTCCAATAGATACATCGCAGATTCTGGCCAGAAAAATCAGGAAAGGCAGAATCAGGTAGTTGAACCAGTCGGATTGAAGGAATGCTGAACCTGTTTCCGTCATGATGTGATAACTATTCTCTGGCAAAAATACGAATAAAAGATTTGCTACAACCGATCAATATTTGTCTTCAACAACGGCAACGATCTGCTGGGATTGTGCCGCGGAGGCCATGTTCATAAACTGGCGGAGGTAATGATATTCCGACGGGCTGAAGGTGATACTCCGCAACGACAATACACTTTTTACCTGGGCTACTTCCTCATTGCCCGAAACCTTAAGCTGGAAGGAAGCTTTATTATCGGGCAGGCTGATATTTTCCTCGTCGGGCAGGGATTCAATCTCATAGCCCTCAGGAATTTCAATTATGGAAATAATGGTTTCTTCGACCGGATAAGGAAGTTTAAAAGGGAATTTCCGCTCAACCGGAGGAAGTTTAATCCGGAAAAGCAGATTCTTAAGCAGAGCCTCGAAATAAATGATTTTTTTGTCGGTAAACTGATTGATCCACTCCTTTGATGAAAAGGAAACGGTGAGGGATGATTCATTCCTTTGAGGGGTAAGTTCCTTATAGGAAAACGAATCTACCTGCAATCCATAAAACAGATTGCCGGCCAGATTCCTGCTGAAGGTGCCGGCATCGGTCAACAGGATCTCTTTTTTTCTTGCCAGGGCGAATTCTCCTTTTTCACGGATAATAATAAAGCCGAACATTGTTCCTTCCGTCTGGAACCTGAGAGAGATAACCATATTTCTCACTGCTATGGGCGGAGGAGGCAGATCTATCCATTCAGCTCTGCCCGGGCGCAGAACCAGTCCCTTTTCATTTAATACATCAGGATCCGGCAGGTCAGAGGGCCTGTCAGGATCAAGAGCACTGAGGAAAAATGACCCTGAGGGGAGTTCTACCAAACAAATCAGATTGTTGAACTGCTGCACGAGCGGGATTTTGTCACTGATTTTTCCGTTGGAGCGATTGCTGATAAGAACAGGATATGCCCTCAAACCTGCCTGCTTCATCAGGCCTGTAAGAAGAAGATTGATTGCAGCAGAATTTCCCGAACGATCATTCAGCAGTGACGGGAGCTTCTTGTTGGGGAGCAGGGCATACTGATGATCCCATCGGAAATGGGTCACGACGTACTGATAAATAGCTTCTACTTTATCGGCTGGTTTATCCGGCAGTTTTCCGGCTTTTTTCATAGTTTCGTTCAACAACCGTCCTTCCGACAGGAATGCTCCGAATTGTTCGTTCTGGAGAAAATAAGAAGCCACATCATCCCAGGTCTGTATGAACCGTGCGGGGTCTTTTCCGGGAAAAGTAACCGAATACAGCTGGAATCTGATTTCCGGTATATAGTCAGCCAGGGGGCCCATCATTGGTTCTTCCGTAATAGCCGGTATATTGGTCATAACGTATCTTCCGGTAGTTACCGGAATACGGATAAGATCGTTCCGCTGGGCATATCCGATGATGCCTGCCTCAATGTCAGAAAACCCATTGATTTTTTGATTCATGCGCAATGAATCAGTTATGTTGTGGAGAACGGCAATATGGTTATAGATTCCGGAAAGCTGAACGCGGTATTCGCTCCACAACACAGGCAGTACACGCTGAAATTTCCATGACCGCATGTTCAGAAGGTCGGGTGAAACAATCCTGTAGGAATATTCAAAGACACTTCCTGTAAAAACGCCTGGTATGGTAAAAGTAACAGTAACATCTCCGTCGCCCGAGGCTTTTTCATAGAATTCATCCTGCCTGGTTTCCGTAATGGAGATCTTTCCATCAGGCATAAGGGTATAAGCGTGGGCTTTGAGAAAGGTTATCTCATCCCCTGCTCCTTTGTTGTAGCTTATGGAAACGTTGGCCCACCGGGTTCCTTCCTGCCGGAAAACCTTTACACGGGTATGCCGGAAGTAAACCAAACGGTATTCTCCCTTTACATCCTCGTAGGTTGCTGTTCCGTAGTCGCACAATATGATGGCATCAGAGGCATTCTTCTGTTCATCCGGGTTAAGTTCAAGATCCGACCTCGGAATGTTATCCCAGACAATGGGTGGCAACTGGTTAAAAGCTGCCGATGTGAAGGAAAACAGCATGAAAGAAATCAGAACTGTTCGCCTGAGCCAGTTAATTGCTGGAGAATTCATTTTCAGAGAGGGGTCCATGGAAAATCATCAACAAACTTAATCATATGGAAGAATATTTTGTGCAATTCGGAAAGGGAATTTAACATTCAACGGAACAAACATTTGCCTCTGAAAGTTGTTACTTCCAAAACAGATATGCGATTCTTTATTTATTTTTGTTTACTGTGCAGTCTTTCAGGGCCATCCTGTTGTGCACAGAACTTAAAACCCCCAGCCGTGGAAAAAGAAAAAGCTGATTCATTTAAGGTAAGCAGGACCGAGGAAGAATGGAAAAACATTCTGACCCCGGAGCAATATCAGATAATGCGCAAGAAAGGAACTGAAAGGCCTTTCACCGGTGCCTTCTGGAACCATAAGGAGAAAGGGACTTATGTGTGTGCGGGCTGTGGTCAGCGGCTTTTCAGCTCGGAAATCAAATTTGAAAGTATGTGCGGATGGCCGAGTTTTTTTGATAAAATGGATGAAGCTAATCTCGTTTTTGTAAAGGACACGAGTTATGGTATGGTTCGTACAGAAGTACTGTGCGGGATTTGCGGGGCTCATCTCGGACACATATTTCGTGACGGTCCCCCTCCTACCGGACTTCGATATTGCATCAATTCGGCCGCTCTGCAGTTTATCCCTTCCGGGGAGCAGAAATAAGGCAGTGCGTGTATGCCAAATCACGAATTATCAACTTATTACGCAATATGATATTGTCCCGTTCAAAAAAAATCACCGGCCGGGAAAAAATAAAATGAAATTTTGTACCTTTGCGGCAGAAAAGGAAACCGGTCCGTAGCTCAGCTGGTAGAGCACGTGACTCTTAATCATGGGGTCCAGGGTTCGAATCCCTGCGGACCGACAGTACAAGGATTGACAGCAATGTCAATCCTTTTTTTTCGCATATTTTGCAGGCTGGATAACAGGCAACTCTTCGGTTTATTCTTTTTCAGTTTTTCCAGTTTGGATTCAAGAGCAGAAGAAGCCTCGGAGGTTTTCTCTTCAGGATTCATCAAATCAGTGACGCATAGCTGATCAAAAAAGGGCTATGACAGATCTAATTGTAGTTCGGGATAAGAGACTGGTTGAATGAGTTCGGGGGAAGACGGGTCAGAAGTACGGGAAGCAATTTGCCGTGATACCGGCCAGGCTTTCAGCAAATCAGCAGGGTATGGCTGAAGAAAGTGAAAAGCTGATTCGGCCGAAACGGATGGGTCAATCCATTTGCTTTCATTTTCGGGACGCAGAATAACGGGCATTCTCTTTTTGGTATTGTGGATTTTTTCCAGCAGGCTGTTTGCCTGAGTGGTAATAAGAGAGAAAGTGGGAATCTTTTCTCCTGTGGCAGGGTTAATCCATTCATCAGCAATACCCGCAAAGGCAAAAGGTTCATTATTTTCCAGGGCTATATAGAAAGGGTATTTCCGTGTACCCGCATGATGCCATTCATAAAAGCCATGGGCGGGAATAAGGCATCGTCGGTTTTGAAAAGGCTTCTTAAAGGAAGGTTTTTCAGAAATACTTTCCATACGGGCATTGAGGGTTTTGGATCGTATTTCCGAGGCCTTGTTCTCCTCCCTGATCCAGGAGGGAATAAGACCCCAGTAAGCCGGTACAAAAGTTTCAGGACGAGAAGAAACAACAACAGGTACCCTGGGGAAATCAAAACCGGAAAGAAAAAAAACCGGTTTCCATTGAAAATCTTCCGGCATCCGGGCTCCGAATCGTTTTTCGAGTTCGATTTTGGTCAGGTTGATTTCGATGAAATAGCACATGGTACTTTTGTTTTACTGGTCATCGGGAATAGTTCCTTTTGGCTGAAGATCAGAAACGGCAAAGAATGATTTCTTTCCGTTTCATTCCCATACCATAAGGGATTATTTTAAAGAACATTTGTAAAACGAAAATGAGGTTCCGGATATTACCTTATTAAAACAGTCTGAAGATTGTCGGCTGCGGCCACTTCCCTCAGGAATGATTCCAGCTGGTTGTAAGACGATGCCGGATAATTTCCTTTTTTCATAGCAAAATAGCGGGTAAAGATAATTTTGTTGTTTTCCGAACGAACCGTCGAATGGTATTCTCCAAATTCGGAATCAATGTTCTTTCCTTCCGGAAGAAACTCAATGACGCATCCATCAGGAATTATGTAGGTCAGTGTATCACAGTAAGTACTTGAGCGAATCAGCTCGATGGAGGTTTTTCTTTCCTTTCCGTTGTATGGCAGGAAAGCAAACCGGTCCAGCCGGTTCAAAGGGAGGAAAACCCGCTGACCGCTAACCGAACCCAGATTGTAAATAACTGTTTGCAGGTTCAGTTCTGCTTCAGGGACAGGAGCATCCGTCAACCGGAGGGTATGATTTCGGATAGTAATGTCAGGCAATTCAAGAACATGGTAAATTTCCTTTCTCTGCTCGTAAACTGGTCTGTCGGCCAGATCATAGATCCGTTCACTCAGTATCCCTCTGCCTCTCAGCATAAGGTTTGCTTCGGCATTTCCTTCCCTGTCGATTTGTATGGTACCGGAGCAGTTCCAAACATTATCTTTTCCGGTATATTCAGGTGTATGTGCAGGAAACCCGCCCTGCTCGGTGATAAGAAGAGCAAACCGGTCATCAGTAAATGCGCCCAGATAACCAAACGGCTGTTTCTGGTTGGTACATTCAAGCCATAGGGTATCGTTCTGAAGGGGTACAGAAAGGATAACATGATTGAATCTTCCTGAAGGAAATTCCGGAAGGATGGTACCTTTATCATTCTTTCCTCCATAAACCAGTGTATAACAAGACCTGATGCCTGCACATTTCAGCAGGGCCTGCATATAATTTGTGAGAGCCTTGCAATCGCCATAGCCATACTGATCAACCAGGGAAGCCGGAAGCGGCTGCAGTCCTCCCAGCCCAAGCTGAATAGAAACGTAACGGGTTTTAGACTGCATAAATCTGTAAATCCTGCGGACCATATCAATCGTATCGGTAGCCGCTGCAATAAGATTCTGAATTTTCAGGCAGGTGCCCTGGGAAAGGTCCGATCTCCCTGCATTTATATCCCGGAACCATTTTCCGAGTTCCTGCCAGGAACGCATGGAACCCTTGTAGTTTCCCATTCTGAAAACTTCGGGCGATATCATTACCGTAGGGACCCATTGTACCGGAGAGGATTCCATGATCTCTTCCGTTTGTGGAAGAAGGTTCCGCACCTTCCAGGTCAAGGTTTCCGTATTGGGGTCTTGTCTTGTGACCAGGGGCTGATCAAGATGCAGGGTGTACCAGGAAGGTTTCAGCCAGAGCGGATAGGACAACGAAAATTCGAAGTACTCGGCCCCGATGTTGTATCCGGGGAAAGCCTCCCATTGCGACAGGTAATAAAGGCTCTCAAAGGTAATTTCGTACTCGTATTCAACAGTATAGGGATATTCCGAAATGAGCGGCTGAAAATATTTAATCCGGTTATCATCATACAAACTGTATTCAGAAACAGCGGCCGCATCAGCCATGTCTCCGGCAGTAATTTTTCTGAGAAGTTTTCCGGATCCGTGATAGATATTTCCTTTAAGGACATCAATGTGACGGAATTTATCATAGAAAATCACCAGGGCCGCCTTGCTTTCCCCTGCTTTGTTCAGAATCGTAATAACCTGTTTTTCTGAGACTTTGAATTGCTTTTCATTAAGAATCCTGCAATGTACGGTTTTGTTCCTAATCACGGCATAGGCATTCTTCCTTACCGAATCCGGTATTCCCGACACATCATAGCCCGGAACGTTCTGGCTGATGCCGAATTTACCTGAAACCAGACAAAACAGACCAAGTTCAAGAAAAAAACGGATTGCACCGACCTTTGCCATCACGATTTCCGTTCAATTTTTACTCCATAAATATAAGGCAAATCGGAGAAAACGAAAATCTGACGGCCGGCAAAAAGCAATCAGAAAGAGTTCTGTTCAGAGAAATAATCCGAGACTTACCATCCACTGGCTTGTCCGAGAATCCAGGGGATAGGTTTTGTCGCCTATGGTCACCCCTTTCCCCAGCTTGCTGAGACTGCCCTCGTACCGCAGATCGAGTGTAATTTTTTTGAACAGATCGACTCCAAGGCCTGCCTGATATCCTATGGAAGCCTTGTTAAAATCTTCCTTATAGCCAGCCCAGTCGAAAAGATCATTTTTCCGTGACAGGGTAAAAGTAGCCACAGGTCCTGCTTCCAGACGCAGGAATCCAAGTCTGTAGCCGGCCAGCACTGGAATATCCACTCTGTTAAACCGCTGGGTGCGGAAGAACGCTGTATCAATTTTCACGTCTCTGATTCGTACTTCTCCCCCGGTCGAAGAAAACAACAACTGCGGCTGAAGGAAAAACTTTGAAATTTGCACCCGGGCAAAACCTCCGAAATGAAAGCCGACGGCAGGATTGAACGAATCGATATGGTATTCGGCCGAATTATCATCCGTTGTTATGATATCGCTAACGCGCACAGAAGAAGAACTCACACCACCGGTGAGTCCGAAACGCAGAAACTGGGCCTGTGTCATGCAAGCAAATGACAGCCCCATCATGATAAACAGCATTCTTTTCATAATGTGTGGTTTAAGTTGTTGCCGTTTCAAAGCTATCAAATTCAGTGCCATAGTATGGCAGTTCCGTTCCATTATTTGTATCGGATTTTGAAATACAGAATGGGCAAGGTAAACAGGAGTGTCACGATATTGGCAAAAATAATCGGCCATTGAACCAGATAAATGCCGTATACAAGCCAGGCAATGAGTCCTACGTTGAGAACGGAGTACATGGCTAAGGAAAGATCGCGGGTATGTTTTGTACGAATTGTCTTAAGTGCCTGCGGTATATAGGCGAACGTTGTGAGAATGGCCGCGAAAAAGCCAAGAAAGTCAATTGTTTTCATACTTCAGAAAATAAAACGCAAATATAGAACCCAATTCGTCAATTGAAAAACTCAATTGACGAATCGACTAACAAAATCTAATCCGATTTTATACGTTGGGATTACCTCGATAAGTCAATAGAAACAAGTTGTTTACATGTTTTTTGTGTTTCTATTGACTAATCTCTGCAGAACAAAGGGAATGGCAAACAAACCAAAGGCAGAATCATCAGGCAGTTTTTCTGTAAGCCCTCACTGCAATAAGGAACATTACAGCTGCATAAAACGACATCGGGATCAAGTAAGGAAGAATATCCCGGAGGATAGAACCTTTCAGCAAAATCATGCGGATCATTTTCATCAGATAAAATACAGGATTCAGCCAGTCGAGCTTTTGTGCCAGTTCGGGCATACTTTCAACAGGGGTAAAAATTCCGCTGGTCATGATAAATATGAGCATGAAGAAAAATATAAGGAACATAGCCTGCTGCTGGGTATTGCTGACAGTGGAAATCAGAAGGCTAAACGACTGAACCAAAATCAGATAAACAACAACGACCCCAACCAGCAACAGAAGGCTGCCGAGTATGGGAATATGGAAAAGGATCTTTCCCATAGCGAGTCCGAAGGCAAGTTCTGCCAGCGCTATGATCAGAAAAGGGATCAGTTTTCCGGCCAGAAACTCAAATTTACCAATGGGTGTGACATTGATCTGTTCAATGGTTCCTATCTCCTTTTCGCGTACCAGGTTGAGTCCGGCCAGCAGAGCGCCGGTAAGGGTTACAAGGATCACCAGAATGGCCGGGACCATAAAGATTTTATAATTGAGTTCAGGATTGTACCAGTATAACGGGGAAGCGCTTATCTGCTGTACTCTGATTCCGGGCTGAGCCGATGAACTTCCGGCCAGTTCGTTGACGGCTGATGCAAGATAGTTTCTGACAATCTGGGCAATATACGATGATGTGATTCCGGCTTTCATCCCGTTGATGGCATTGATCAGCAACTGCAGGTCGGCCGGCCGGTTTTGATGAAGGGTATGGCTGAAGCGGTCGGGGAAAATCAGGATAACATCCGTTTTGTCTTTTTCCATACTTCGCATAACCTGGTTCAGGTTATTGCCTTTCTGCGGAACATGTATAAAAAAGGGTGAATGAACAATGTGATCTGAAAGGCCACGGCTTAAGGACGAATTATCATTATCGACAATGGTAATCCTGATATTTTTCATTTCGAGTGTGGCGGCATTTACAAGGATGATCAGCTGGACAAGAGGTACCACAAATATGATGGGAACCATAAACCGGTTCCTGAAGATCTGAAGGAACTCTTTCCGGATGATAAACAGAATTCTTTGCATATCAGAAGCATCATTGGTGTAACCGAATCTGAAACCGTCGGATACTGATCGCAAAAAACAGCACTGTCATTCCCAGCAGTACAAGAGTTTCGAGCCATACCGTATCGATTCCGGTTCCTTTCAGCATAATATCTTTAAGAATGGTAATAAAATATTTGGGAGGCATCAGGTGGCAAATCCATTGCAATATTGCGGGCATGCTTTCGACAGGAAAAATAAAGCCTGAGAGCAATATAGTGGGGAGCATCAGGATCAGCATAGACAGGAACAAGGCGAGTTGCTGGCTGCTGGTTACTGTGGAAATGAAGATACCAATGGAAAGGGCCAGGGAAATATAAAGGAGGCATTCAAAAAGCAGAAGAAGGAGTGAACCATGGACCGGCACGCCAAAAACAAATACCCCCAGAAATATAACCGAAATTGCATTTACAAGCGAAAGAATTATATAGGGAACAACTTTCCCTCCAATGATCTGAAACGGACGTAAAGGAGAGGCAAGCAGCACTTCCATAGAGCCGGTTTCTTTTTCCCTGACGATAGAAATTGACGTCATGAGGGTACAAATGAGCATGAGGATCATGGCCATGGTACCTGGGACGAACATATAGGCACTGCTCAGATTTTCGTTGTAGAGCATACGTGGTTTTACCTGAATGGTGGCAGGCAGTGGTGCATTTTTGTTCCAGGCGGCCATACAGGAAAACAGGATTTCGGAAGTGTAGCCGACCATCATATGGGCCTGATTTGCATCGCTGGCATCGGCAATAATCTGAACGTTTGCCAGGCCGTTTCGAAGCAGTTTACCGGCAAAATCCGGTTCATAAACCACCACTTCCTTGACTTTTCCGCTGCGGAACGCCTGCCGGATCTGTTCGGGCGACCGGATGCGCTGGTACAATCTGAAATAGCCCGATGAGATCAGCCTGTCGGTAATCTGGCGTGTATACACATCATTGCTCTGATCGTAAATGGCAATATTCACATTGCGGATTTCGGTTGAAATGACAAATCCGAAGATGAGCATCTGTGCCACCGGCATGCCGAAAAGGACAAGCAATGTACGATAGTCGCGTACAATATGATAAAATTCTTTCCGGACAAATCCGATAAAAGCTTTCATATATTCTTCCGGTGGTTAAGCATTTCAAGTATTTTCTCTGCGTTGATTTCTGAAAAATCGTTCACAACGAGGGAAGCATTTTTAAGTTTCTCCCTGTTGCCAGATGTATTGATACCAACAGGTATCATGGAAGCATGCCTGGCGGCTTCGATTCCGTGGACAGAATCTTCAAAAACCACGCAATTCCTGGGATCTGCACCAAGAAGTTCTGCTGCTTTCAGAAAGAGTTCCGGGTCGGGCTTTCCCCTTTTCACCATGCTGTCGTAAACATAAACATCAAAAAAATGCCCTGTTTTCAGTTTATCCATAACAAATTGCACATTGGAAAGAGGACCTCCGGTAGCCAGAGCGATACCGAAATGATATTTTTTTAATTCTTCCAGAAAACGGATAAGGCCATTGAGCGGTTGAATATACTTCTCGCACAGAGAGCGGTAAATCTGTTCCTTTTCTTCGGCCATTTTTTCCATTTCATCCGGCGGCAATTCTTTCCCGAACAAAAAAGTCAGGTAGTCACGGTTCGTGTTTCCGAAGTGGGTTTCTACTTCTTCAGGAGTAATTGATAATCCGTATTTTTCTGCAAAGGTGATCCATGCCTGAATATGCCAGGGATTATTGTTCATCAGAACACCATCCATATCGAAAATCGCAGCTTTCTCCATATTCGTTCAGTTGTTGTTATGATTTGGCCTGGCAATGCGCAGGAAGACGTCTTCCACTGAAGTTGCATTCCAATGTTTTTTTAATTCTTCCGGGCTTCCCAGAGCCGCAATTTTTCCTTCCGATAAAATGCACACCCGATCGCAGTATTCAGCCTCGTCCAGGTAATGAGTAGTAACGAAAACCGTTTTTTGGCGGGCAGCATATTGATAAATCAGCTCCCAGAATTGCCTCCGTGCCAGCGGATCAACCCCTGCTGTAGGTTCATCAAGAAAAACCAGCGGAGGATCATGAAACACGGCAACCAGAAAGGCCAGCTTTTGTTTCCACCCGATGGGAATATCCCGTATCAGGGTATCACGTATATGGCTGATTCCCATTTCAGAGAGCAGTTGATTCGTGCGCTGTTTTATTTGTTGTCGGTTCATTCCGTAAATACCAGCATAGAACCATATATTTTCGGCCACCGTCAGATCATCGTACAGGGAAAAACGCTGGCTCATATAACCTATATTTTTCTTAACCTTTTCCGGCTGGAGCGCTACATTGCATCCTGTCACAAATACCTCTCCGGAGGTAGGTGCTGACAACCCGCACAAGATCTTAATGGCCGTTGTTTTGCCCGCTCCATTGGCTCCCAGAAATCCAAAGATTTCACCTTGATAGACCTCAAAGGTTAACCTGTCATTGGCGGTAAAACTGCCGAATTTTTTTACCAGATCCTTTACCTGTATAGCAGGATTGTTAGCCATATGCTCATTCTGTCATTAACTCCATAAAACAATCTTCCATATTGGGTGAGATTTCGTCGATATGAACCGCCATAATGCCTGATGCATCAAGGAAGGCACGGATATGGTCTATTGTGTCAACCGGTTCTTTAGGGATCCAGTGAACAGTTTGTCCGAACATCCAGGCAAATCGTGTTTTCTCCCAACGGTTCAAGGTGTAAATAAGCCTGAAATTATCACCGGAAGTAATCGAGTAAACCTGTGAGGGGAACTTTCCAACGATTTCGTCAGGGGAACCGATTGCGAGTATGTTTCCATTTTGCAGGAGGGCAATACGGTCACAGCGTGAAGCTTCGTTCATATAGGAAGTGGAAACAAGAATAGTGATACCAGCCTTAACCAGTTCATGAAGGATTTCCCAGAATTCGGCCCGTGAGACCGCATCAACTCCGGTAGTGGGTTCGTCCAGAATCAGGAGAAGGGGTTTATGAATCAGAGCACAGCAGAGAGCCAGTTTCTGCTTCATGCCCCCGGAAAGGTTACCGGCCCGGCGTTCCTCAAACGGCTTTAACTGGTCATAGATAGGTTTAATCAGGCGATAGTTTTGCTGAACCGACGACCGGAAGACGGAGGCAAAAAACTCAAGGTTTTCCTTTACCGTAAGGTCCTGATACAGAGAAAACCTTCCCGGCATATACCCTATGATTTCCCTGATTTTCCAATAGTTACCGGCCACATCGGTTCCCTTTACAAGAACCTTTCCCTCGTCGGGAAGGAGAAGTGTGGCAATAATTCTGAACAGAGTGGTCTTTCCTGCCCCGTCGGGTCCGATTAATCCGAAAATCTGACCCGGTTCGACGGTAAATGAAACATTACGCAATGCGGTAATATTGCCGAATTGTTTTGTAATCTGCTGAACGTCAACAAACGGGTTCATATCATTTTTCCTTTGTAAAAAATACAGCCTCACCCGGCATTCCTATTTTAAGGCTTCCGTCGTTTGGTACACTGATTTTGACTGCATAAACAAGGTTAATCCTTTCCTTGCGGGTTTGAATGGTCTTTGGAGTAAATTCAGCCTGTGAGGCAATCCAGCAAACGCGGCCCGGGAGCTTTTTCAGCCTGCCGTTTTCCGAATCGACCAGAACTTCTGCCTTCTGGTTAAGCTGTATCGCTGGCAACTGGCTTCCATCAACATATACACGAAGTAGCATAGTATCGAGTGAAGCCATTCTGAACAACGGTTTTCCCGGGATAACCAGTTCGGATTTTTCGGCATATTTTTCAAGAACAGTGCCTGTAACCGGATAGCGGATCAGGGATTTCCGGATTTGTTCATTGACCTGCGCAATCTGCACATTCAGGGCATCATTCTCTGCCGCCAGATTTTCTTTCTGAAGACAGACCGAAGCAGATTGTTTGTCAAGAACCTTTATATTGCCCTCCACATCGTCAAGCTGTTTTGGAGTTGCCGCACTGCCTTCCAGAAGCTTTTCAATCCGGTTCTTTTCCTTAAGAAGAATATTTTTTTGTTCCGATAACACATCAAGCTGCGCATTTACTGCCTTCCAGCGTGCAGTTAAGCCTTTTTTCTGTGCCATCAACTGTTGCTTTTTCAAAAACAGCTGTGTTGTATCAATGCATCCGGCATAACTGCCTGCCATTCCGGTTATACCTTCTTCCGGCAGGAACTCGGTGAGGGTGCCCTGGGCCTCGGCTGAAACAATGTACTCCACTGTTTCGAAATTTCCATAAGCATCTGACTTCTGCCTGTCGGTGCCACAGGATAATGCCAGGCAGGTTATTAATAAAAGAAGTGCCGTTTTCTTCATACAAGGTTCAGTTTGAAAAGATATGGATTATTTTATTCATTGCCTGCTTTTGTTTTCCACACGGGATTTTCCCATCCCAAGACCTTTGATTCAATAGTACCCTGAATAGTATAGTAGTTTGTGATGGCTCTGAGGAGTTGCAGCCTGTTCACTGAACGTGATATTTCGGCCTGCAGAAGGGTATTGTGCTCAGCCAGATAGTCCGTAGCAGTGATTACACCGTTTTCCAGACCGGAAGCCATTGAACTGAGTATCTGACGGTGCAACCGGACAATCTCATCAGAACGAAGGACGGCTTCCCTGAATTTTAACATGTTTGCTTTCTCCTGAGTAAGAAGGGTTCTGGTATTTGTTTCAAACGTCTCTTTACGGATAGCAAGTTTTTCTCTCTGGATGGACGCCATGCGCATCTCGCGTTTTGTACTGTTCCAGTCCCACAGGTTCCATTTCATTCCTATGCCGGCCGACCAATAGAAATCCCATTCGTTTCGCAGGAGATTCATTCCCGGAGGATTTCCGTAACCGGCCTGAGCAAAGGCAAGTATTTTCGGATAATTTCGGGTTCGGATGGTTTGTTCCAGGTATTTGTTTGCAGCAATCTGCAAATCAAGCACATCTACTTCCGGGCGGATAAGAGTGTCAGAAATGATTTCGCCGGAAAAGACCGGAATCTTAAAGACCGTTGAATCGGAAAACTCTGTCCCGGTAAGAATACCCAGGATTCCAAGGGCCGCTTCCCTGTCTTTTCTTACCTCCGCGAGCTGCTGTTCGGTGCGCAACAGCTCAGCCTGAATCTGATTTTTCTGCACCAGCATTGCTGCTCCGGCGTTTACGGCTGTTTCCATGCCCGCCAGACGGCTTGCCAGTGTCTGACGTGAAAGTTCGTACAGATGTTCACTTTCCTTCAGAAGAAGGATAAGATAGTACACATTGTTAATCCGTTCGCGAAGCTGCTGCATTTCGGTTTCCAGCTGTTTTGCAGTGGCTTCGGCAGTCTTCTGTTCGTAGAGTTTCTGTTCACGGGAAGTACCGCCATCCCAAATTGTCTGACTCAGGTCAAGAAACATCCGGTATTGTTCATGAGGTGCCTTAGGAAACTCGATACCGGGTATAGGAATGTTCACATTCAATTCCGTAATATCGGAATAGTAAGCCGCCTGAGCACCAAAAGAAACCTGCGGATACCAGGATGCATTCAGATTTTTGATTTTAAGGTTCAGCGATTCCTGCAGAAGGCTGTTTTCCCTGAATACGGGATAATAAACACGTGCACTGTCATAACAGCCGGTAAGAGTTACCGAGGCCGGAACCTGACCGGGAACCGTCCCTGCCATCAGGAAGAAAACACTGCCTGAAAAGACTTTCCATATCATAAGTCAATGCTTTTGCATGATTAACAACATTTACCTCTTGTTTGAAGCGAAAATTCCATCAGCATTTCAGCCCATTGATAATGAAATCAGAAACTATCTCCTTACGCGTTATCAGAAACTGTTTGTATTCCTTTTCATTGTTGTGAAAGAGGATGCCGGCAATAACCGGTTTGGCAACAACCGGGAATATGCAAAGGGATAACATGTTCACCAGCAGATGCACTGCACGGACTGGTTTTATCTGACCACGACGGGAAGCTTCAGCCAGATCTTCATCCAGTTTTTTCAGTTGTTTTCGGATATCTTTTCCGGCGATGCGTTCCATCATGGCTGTTAAATGCTCGGGATCGCGGTTCATCTCGTGAAGAATAAACCTGGGAATAAAGGGATTTTCATAAATGACATCAAGGTAGATGGAAACAAACTGACGGATTTTGTCGGGGATGGGTTCATCAGAACCCATCAGATGAAGGACCTGTGGAATAAAAGAGGCAATAACTGACTCAAAAACATGTTCGAACAGTTTTTCTTTATTCCGGAAATAATAATGAAGAAGGGCCTTGTTGATTCCGGCCCGGTCAGCAATTTCCTGCATGCGGGCACCTTCCAGCCCTTTGTCAAGGAAGACCTGCCGGGCGGCTTCCAGAATGAGACTTTCCGTCCTTTGTCCGGTGGGTTCGTCAGGAGTTCTCATCGGGTTATTAACCAAATGGTTTAATTTTATAATTTAACCGAATGGTCAAATGTAAATACTTTTTCTCAATTTAACAACAGTTGAATACGTTTTTTCATCATAATAAAATTAATTTTCAATGTATGATGGAACCCACATGTTCGGCATTTTATTACCGCTGTGTTTGTGTTTGTAAAACATGTGGGTTTCATGGCAAGGAATGTCACCATGAATGCCTTTTTTCTGCACTATTTGAGCCACTACCAAAGGGTTTAAACAAAACAGCAAAAAAAACGTTACAATGAATGTGATGACTTTACTTATTTTTGAAGCATTAAATAAATCAACATGAAATTTCTTATTCCGATTCTCTTTGTATTGCTTGTAAAAACCTGTGCTGTCCATCCCGACAATCCGGAAATCACCCAGAAAGAGCTCCAGGAGCATGAGGCAGTTCTTGCTTCAGATAGACTGGCCGGGCGTTATCCCGGCACGGAAGGTGATCGTGTGGCATCAGAATATATCCGGGCCCATTTTAAGGCGTATAAGATGGATATGTTATTTGACGATGGATTTCAGAAATTTGAAGTTACCGGTTCAACAGAAGCCGGTAAAGGCAATGCATTGATAACAGGATCCCGACGCTGGGAATATGGTAAGGATTTTTCGGCATTTCCTTTCAGCGGGTCCGATTCGGTGGCATCTTCAGTTGTTTTTGCCGGTTATGGGTTTTCAATTGTTGCCGATACTTTTACGTGGGATGACTACCGGAATCTGGACGTTGCGGGCAAATGGTGCCTCATTCTCAGGGGAGAACCGGAAAAGAACCCTCTCCCCTCTTCTTTTTCCCGGTTTACCGATGACCGGACAAAAGCCATGCTGGCGGCGGACAAAGGGGCCTCCGGGGTACTGTTTGTATCGGGTAGTCAATACGACCGTATGGACGAGCTGGTGCCAATGAGGAGAACAGAAAGCAGAATGCAGATTCCTGTTCTGCATATTTCGAGAAAAGTTGCCGATGACCTTCTGGAAGCTTCCGGGAAAAGCATTGTCTGGTATGAAATGCTGGCCGACAGCTGTCATTGTCCTGTTGGGTTTGATCCGGGTAAAAAAGTATATGCCCGTGCAAATGTTCTTTCGCACAAGGTATGGACCAGTAATGTTGCAGGCCTGCTCCGGGGCAATGACCCCATCCTTCAGAATGAATATATAGTAATAGGTGCCCATAAGGATCATCTTGGAATGGGGGGACCCGGGTCCGGATCCCGGGTTCCGGATACCCTTGCCGTTCATAACGGCGCAGATGATAATGCCTCCGGGGTTTCTCTGCTGCTTGAGCTGGCGGAAAAGCTTTCAGCACATCGGAACGAACTGAAGCGAAGCATCATTTTTGTGGCCTTTGGTGCGGAAGAAATGGGAATTCTTGGTGCTACCTATTTTACCAATCATCCCCCGTTTGATATACATTCTGTCAAGGCAATGATTAACCTGGACATGGTTGGCAGATTGCGTGATGACCGAAGCCTTCAGATCGGAGGAACCGGCACATCGGCCGAAGCCGAAGCATTGCTCAGGGAACTTAACAGGGATTCCGTTTTCCGGCTGGTTATGTCACCTGAAGGAATCGGGCCATCTGACCATGCAGCCTTTTACAGCAGGAACATTCCCGTATTTTTTCTGTCGACAGGAGCCCATACAGACTATCATACGCCATACGACGATGCTGATAAAATCAATTATGGCGGGATGGTGCAGGTAGGAAATTATGTTTATGCCCTGGCATGGGCGCTGGATACCCTGCCAAAAGGCCTTACTTTCAGAGAATCCGGCCCGGCCGGACAGCAGGGCGGAAGGCCGCGGTTCAAAGTAACGCTTGGTATAATGCCCGATTTTACATCAACTGACAATAACGGTTTGCGGGTTGACTTTGTTACCCGTGATAAACCGGCCTGGCGGGGTGGCATGAAAAAGGGAGATATCATTGTCTCTCTGGACAGAAAACCTGTTCATAACATTGAGGAATACATGTACCGCCTCTCCAAACTCTCATCAGGCCAATTAGTTGAGGTTGAGGTACTGCGGGACGGAAAAAAGGAACTTTTATTCATTCAATTATAAATATGAAATCATTTCTTTACTGGTTAATTGCTCTGGTTATTACGCTTATTGCAGCTGTTTATCAGCGGATGACAGGTCCAACCTATCCGGCCAGGATACAAATGAAACTGGGAGAACACCAGTATTCTCTCCGTTTACCCCGTAGCCATACCAGCACTGAGAACTGTACCATCGTTTTGCCTGTTCCCGATACCGCGGTGCATGCACTTTTGCAGTATAAACGTTACCCGACCAATGAAGCCTATCAGGTTTTATCGTTCCGGCGGGAAGGTGAAGTGCTGGTAGCAGAATTGCCGTCGCAACCACCTGCAGGGAAGCTGGAATATTCTGTTCAGCTTTCTGCTTCCGGACAACCAGGATCTACCGTGAGTGCAGGGCCTGTTATCATACGGTTTAAAGGTGCTGTACCTGCGTGGGTGCTTGTTCCGCATATCTTTCTCATGTTCTTTTCGATGTGGATTTCCAATCTTGCCGGACTGTTCGCACTGAACCGGAAGCGCCAATTCAGACCGGCCATGACAGCCACTCTGGTTTTGTTGTTTGCCGGCGGACTGATTCTTGGGCCAATAGTCCAAAAATACGCATTTGGGGCATTATGGACCGGATTTCCTTTCGGAATGGATCTTACCGACAATAAGACTTTGATTGCGTTTATTTTCTGGGTAATTGCCTGGGCAGGAAACAGAAAGAAAGACCGGAGGGGGCTTGTTGTTCTGGCGGCCGCAGTTCAGATTCTGGTATATTCCATTCCCCATTCCTTACTGGGGTCTGAACTTCAGTATGAGACGGGAAAAGTGGTAACTGGCATGCTTTATTTTCTTTGCATGCCAATCAAAAACCAGGCATAGTGTAAGATTCCCTGTGTAAAGAGCCATCCGGGGTTCTGCGGATAGAATTAATGGCCCTGTTTCTTCTCTTTTCTTCCGGATCAACGTCAATTGTCTGATTTTCCCTGCTGGGAGGCCTTGTTCCGGTTTTGATGGACTGCCATCAGACGATACCTGATGCAACGTTTTTTCCGTACCTTCGTCTATTCATATGAAAGAATGAAGGAAAGACTTTCGGACATTTCAGAAAAAACGCTCATTGACATGTGCAGAAAGGGCGACCGGAATGCGCAGATGGAATTGTACTACCGTTACTACAGGGCTATGTACAACACAAGCCTGCGCATTTTGGGCCGGTCCGACGATGCAGAAGACGCCATGCAGGAAGCATTTATCAAGGCTTTTCGCCGGCTGACAGAGTTTGAAGGGAGGTCAGGATTAGGGCTCTGGCTCAAAAGAATTGTGATCAACACTTCCATCGACAAACTCCGCAAGCGACGAAAATTAATGGAAGCTGAGCTCAGCGAAGAAAGCACCCCGGAGGAGGAAGACGAAACATCGGCAAGTGATAAGGATGAAGACATTGAGATTCAAGCCGAGCAAATCAGAAAAGCCATACTGCAGCTTCCTGAAGGTTACCGCATTGTCGTTTCCCTGTATCTCCTGGAAGGGTATGATCATGAAGAGATCGGAAAGATACTGGGAATAAGCAATTCAACAGCCCGATCGCAATTTGCAAGAGGTAGAAAGAAACTTATTGAAATTCTTAAAGGAAAATGAAAAACCTGGAAGAAATCATCAGAAACAACCGGGAGGTTTTCGATAAGGAGGAACCATCACCTGGTCATGATCTTCGGTTCAGCAAGAGGCTGGAAAACAGAGGACGCATGGTGTTGCTTGCCAGGATTTCTGCCGTTGCTGCCGGATTCATTATTCTGGCCGGTTTATGGTTTCTGTACCAGCCGGCCAGCCGGATGAATAATGCGGATGCTCGGCTTACCCTGGGAACTTTACGCCCTGAATATAGAGAAGTGGAACAATTCTATACGGCAAGTCTGAAGGAAAAAATCAGTGAACTGAATGCCATTTCCTGTATCCCGGAGTGGAAAAAGACAGCTCTTCTTCAGGAAATTGAAGAGATCACAGAAAGCGATACCCAACTTCTGACGGAACTGCAACAAAACCCAACCAACGAAGTTTTGGTTGAAACCATTCTGAACCAATATAAAACCAAACTTGAACTGCTTGATGATTTGCTGATACGACTTCAACCTATATGCAATAATATTAATAACAATAGCCATGAAACGAATGAATCGGTACTTTAGTTTTCTGGTTGCAGTATTTCTGATTCAGATACTGGCAATCCAGATAGTTGCAGGACAGGAAAGGCAATACACTAAGAAATTTCATGAAGAGTACCAGGTTGGTGCCGGGGATGTCTTGCGGATTGAAAATATTTACGGCAACGTAACCATAAAAAACTGGAACCAGGACAGGGTTGTCATTGATGTTGTGGCTACCCTGGAAGGAGAAAGCAAGGAAAAGGCCGACCGTATTCTCGGCTATGTGAACGTTGATTTTTCCTATAAGGAGAAAGAGATACGTGCTATAACCGTGCTCGACAATAGGTTTAATTCAAACCAGGTTTTCGGCAACGCGGGGAGAAAAAAGTTCAGCATTGATTATACGGTAAATATGCCTGAATCCATGCAACTAACCCTGGTGAACAAATACGGTGATGCAGCGATTAATGAATTATCCGGACTTATCGATGTCAACATAAAGTACGGGAATCTGCGTGCCAACCGTCTGAAGAGGACTGACAACAAACCGTTAAGCCAGATTGTTCTTGCCTATGGTAATGCTACGGTTGATGAATGCCAATGGCTCAAAGTTGACATGAAATATTCAAAAATGAGCATTGAAAAAGCAAAAGCCCTTATTGTCATCAGCAAATATTCGAAATTGATGCTTTCAGAAGGCAGTTCACTGGTTTCGGATGCCAAGTATGACACATATGAAATCGGAACCCTGGTTAATTTTGCCGGTACCGGTGCCTATACCAATTACCGTTTTGATAAAATCAGCAATAAAATTGATCTCAATTTACGCTACAGTGATTGCCGGGTTGATTTTGTCCCTGCGAACTTCGAAAGTATTGAAATTGACAACAGTTATGGAAGTATCCGGCTGGGGATAGACGAAGGGGCTTCCTATCAGCTTGACGGAACAGCCCGTTTTTCAAAGATCCTGTATCCGGAGGACAATGCACGAGTAAGCAGAATAGTTGAGAACACGCAGATGCAGGTTTCAGGCCGTATTGGTAAGGACGAGAAGATTTCTTCGCGGGTGCACGTCAGCACCGAATTCGGCAACGTCGTTCTGCAAAAGTAAACTGGGGTTTAGCGTGACATAAAATCATCGTACAGGTACTGAAGAAATGCCCGGCCAGTGAGAACATCAACGTCCTTGTAACCTCCGACAGATCGGGTAACGGACATGGACCGGTTATCGAAGGCAAAGTTGGAATGTTCGGTAATCATGCCAAATCCGTCGTTATAGAAAAACATAGCGAAATGTTTTCTTTCCGGGTCAAAAATGCTCTGTCCGAAGCGGTATGGTGCATCCGAAAGGCCCATCTGCCGTACAACAGTTGGAATAATGCTGGTCTGAGAAACCAGTGCCGGTATGGTGCCCTTCAGACGGAGAGCTCCGCCAAGCCATAGCATTCCAATATGGTACCTGCGGTAATCATTTGCCTCGTGATAGCCGGGATGACGGCTTCCGTGATCAGCCACCAGTATGATCAGGGCATTGTTCCACCACTCCATCCGGCTCACCCGGTCAAGGAAAGCCCCGAGACAACTGTCGGTATAATGCACTGCATTGAGAAATTTTTCTTCCGAACTGGCAGAAGGTTTCACTGGTTTTCCGGGGACTTCAAACGGTTCATGGCTGCTGAGCGTAAAGAAAACGGTGAAAAACGGTTCAGCAGGATGCGACAGAAAAGAAGCCAGGGTATCGAAAACCACATGATCGTGAACACCCCATTTTGAATTGAAATCGCGGGGATTAAAATCCGATTTGGACACGATTTTATCGAATCCCCCATTGGTAAAATAGGAACGCATGTTGGCAAAGTCCACATCTCCTCCATGGAAGAACGTTGAATGGTAGCCCAGTTTTTTCAGATCTTTGCTAATAAACGGCAGGTTCTGGGTTTTCTTAGGATATTTGATAATGGAAAGCGAAGGAAGTGCCGGATAGGCGCTGAGAACAGCAACGAGACCCTTGTCAGACCGGTCTCCGCTCGAATATACATTCGTAAAAAGAAGTCCTTCCTTAGCATACCGGTCAAAATTGGGAGTTATTCCCGGTACACCTCCGAGGCATCCGATTGCCTTTGCCGTAAAACTCTCGAGGACGATAATCAGAATATCAGGCCTCCTTGTATTGAGTACCTGTATCGTATCATTATTTCCTTTTGCAAGTAAGCTATCGGCAATCTGTTCTGCTACTTTGACGTCAACAACTTTGTAGGGATTTTTTTCTGATTCAAGGTTTGATAACGCATAACCAAGGTTGAAAACCACATTAACCGCCGCATGGTTCTCAAAGGGGTTTTTGGAAAAATAGACCGAGCCGGCGTTCAGCGGAGCCACTCCAAAGCCTCCGCGAATAGGTATAATAAGAGATGGAGCGATGAGAAGATAAACCATCAGGCCGGCCAAACCGCTTTTGCCGTACGATTCGCTTCCGGGCTCAATCCATTTCCTGTAAAAGATGAGAAAGCTTCCGGAAAGAAGGATTCCGACAAGGATCTGCCTGATGATGATACCGGCGGTAACGGAAGCAAGCATCTCCCTGGGATGCTTCACGTAGAGCAAGGGAGTTGCATCAAGCCGGAACCCCCAATACTTATATAATTCCAGATCGATGATTACAATTACCGTGACAAGAACGAGGATAAGCCAGGTATAAACAGAAAGAAACCGCACGATCCACCTACCGCTGAAAAAGCTTGTAGCGGCCAGCCATACAACAGGTATGAGCAGAATATAGGATGTAACGGAAATATCGTGAATCAATCCGTGCCGGAAGATTTGCCATACGCTTCCAATACCGGCTTCATGAGCCAAATTCAGATTGAAAACCAGAAAAAGAGTGCGTGCCACGATAAAAAATGCAAGCCAGAAAGCTGTGTATCGGATGCAAAACAAAAGACTTCTGCCAAGTTTCATGTATTCTTAACTTTTTCTTAAGAAGTCGCTAAGATAGGGAAGAAACTGAAAAAAAATGTACATTCGCACTGAAACCATCTAAGCGAGAATGATGTTATGATAAAAGGCATTATTGAAAAGATTGGTCTTATATTGCTTTTGTTTTTCATTGTCTCATGTACCAGGGAAAAACCACCCAGATATGTTATTGTGGTTCATGGGGGAGCCGGAGCCATTTCGGCCGATCTGCCCGATTCGGTAAAACAGGCGTACATCAGCGGGCTAAATGAGGCTCTGTCGGCCGGTGAAAAGATACTTCAAAAGGGAGGAAAAAGCATCGATGCAGTGGAAGCAGCCATCCGCGTAATGGAGGATAATCCCCTGTTCAATGCAGGAAAAGGATCAGTTTACACGTATGAAGGCAGGGTTTCCATGGATGCTTCCATAATGGATGGACAGGGAAGCAAAGCCGGTGCGGTGGCCGGGGTTGAGGACGTGCGGCATCCCATTTCCCTGGCAAGAATGGTAATGGATTCATCGGAATATGTATTTCTTTCGGGCCGGGGAGCATCGGAGTTCGCCCGGAAGTATCAGCTTGAAACAGCCGATAGTGCCTATTTTTTCACTCCGGGACGCTGGGAAGAACACCTGAGAAAATTGAAAGAAAGCAAACTGGGTACCGTGGGTTGTGTTGCCCTGGACCAGGAAGGAAATCTTGCCGCAGGAACCTCTACCGGAGGATTAACCAACAAGCGATGGGGACGAATTGGTGATACACCTGTCATCGGGGCAGGCACCTATGCCAGCAACAAATCATGTGCTGTATCGTGCACCGGAATCGGCGAGTATTTTATCCGTTTTGTCGTTGCCCATTCCATCGCCGACATGGTGGAATATAAGGGATGGACAATCAGACAGGCGGCGAACTTTGTTATCAATGAACTGCTGAAAAGAGCCGGAGGTGAGGGTGGAGTAATTGCCCTTGACCGAAACGGCAATATTGCCATGGTATATAATACCAAAGGCATGTTCAGAGGGTATGCAAAATCAAACGGGGAACGATGGACGGGAATTTTTGCTGAAAAGACAAGACGTTCAGCAAAACCGTAAAATAATCTCCCGAAGTTTTTCAATGGAATAAGGCTTGGTAAGTATTGCATCGAACCCTACATCGCGGAAATCCTCGAAAAAAATGCGGGGATTGTGTGCTGTTAATGCAACAATTGGAACATTGGATGCCGGGGGCGGAAGATTGCTGCGAATGTGACGGGTTGTTTCTATACCATTCATAACCGGCATTTCGATATCCATCAGTATAACATCTACCGGTTCTGATTCGAGGCATTCGATTGCCTTTTTTCCGTTTTCAGCCAGCACAAAATCGTAATGAAGCTCGGTCAGAATCTCTCTCAGAAGAATACGGTTCATTACCAGATCATCGACAACAAGAATACGGGGAGGCATCATTTATCCAAGGTTACTCAATGTTTCCACAATTTTCATGCTGACAATTTCCACTTTGGAACCTTCCAGGTTGATAATCCGATCGCGCTTGAATTCCATCAGGGTGCGGATAAAACTTTCCTTTGTTGTACCGGCAAGCTCCGCTAGTTCCTTTCTTGTCAACGGTAAAGTATACGATGTGCTCCCGTAAATGGTTTCAGCAAAATATAAAAGAACATCAGCAATTCTGCCCGGAAGCTGCTTATGTGTCTGAGCCATAAGCCGATCGAAAATGAACAGGCCGTCCTGGCTCACCTTAGTCAAAAGCTTCGTGGCATAATGCCCGTTTCCGGCAAGGACAGAACGAAATGCATTGATATCAATATCAACGATAACCGAAGGCTCCACGCAAGCTGCCGAATACTGATGTATTTCCGATCCGAAGACAGAGATCAAACCAAAGTAATTGCCGGGGGGAATTATTTTCAAAATGACCGACTTTTTCTGCCGGTTTGTTTTAAAAACTTTTACCAGACCTTCTTTCAGGTACGTAATGTGGGATGAACGGCTACCCTGATGAAAAATTATTTCTTTTGCATCATAGGTAACTTCGTTGCTGCGTTCATAGAGAAGCTGCCGCTCCTGTTCGTTCAGCAACTCTGCGTAAGGCAATTGAAAGGATGATTGCATGTTAACCAACTGAGAATGCTTTTCTGCTACCCTAAAAAATCAATTTAAAATTAAGAAAAGATCCAGATAAATACAAATCATTTTATCATGATGATTAAAATCATATTTGTAAGACTGTATGGAAATATTAACTAATGTTGTTAACTTTGTAGAAATTTCAAGGCAGCAGAAATCAGCCGCAGAATTATGAAAGGCAATAGCTATCAACCTCTTGTACTGGTTATTGATGATTCAAACACCAATGTTGTTCTGCTCGATGCCATTCTCAACGATAAGGGTATACGGGTAAAGACTGCCCTGAATGTTATGGAAGCGGAGCAGATTATGGAAAATGAACTTCCCGATCTCATTCTTCTTGATTTACTGATGCCCAAAATCAACGGATATGATTTTCTGAAGAAGCTCAAATCGGATCCGCAGAAGAAGGATATACCCGTAATTATAGTTACAGCGGTAAGCGATCAGGAAAATCTTCAGCATACGCTGGAACTGGGGGCTATTTCGTATTTTGTTAAACCCATCGATATACAGGAACTTATCAAAAAGGTCCAACAGGTTCTCCAAATTTCCTGAGATCATAGCCATTCTGAGTCAGCATCTGGCAGAGTTTCCATTGAGTTTGTCGGATTAGCACACTTCCCTCAGTTAATTTTACCAGGCGGCCTTCATCAGGTTGAAAAAAACTGTATTTTAGTGACTGCAGTGGCAGGTATAAAATGACCCTGCCCTGAATCAGGAGATTCTTACAGAGACAAGTTTATGACCAATCATCCGGAGCATGAACGGTACGTCCGATTGTTGCTGAAAGCTTTTCTTGCGGGTATTTTTATGTATGTTCTTTTTTACGGAATGGTCTTTGTTTTCCGCAAGGAGCCTTTTTCATTCCATGCATTCCTGAGATTGCACCGGAATTCTGCTGCTTTTTTCCTGGTTGATATGTTTCCCTTTCTTCTGCCGGCAGTTGTCCATTTTTCAGTATACCGCTTTTTAAAACATGCTGATATTCTCAGAAAAAGGTTGGCGGAAAAGGACGAGCGCATGGATCATTACCGGCATGCCATAGACAATCTGATTGATGGACATGAACTTCCAGAGAAGGTTTCCGGAAGTGATGATCCCTTACTGAAACGGATCAGAGAACTGGATGGGAAAATCAAACGTTCCTCAGAAGAAGCAAAGCGAAGGAAGGAGGAAGAGGAGAAGAAGGCATGGGTATCCGATGGTATTTCAAGGATTAATGAAATTCTGCGCAGGAACAGGGATGATATTCACAGGCTGACGCAGGAAGTACTGAGTTATCTGATAAAATACCTTAAAGCATGTCAGGGAGGCATATTTGTAATAAACGATGAGAATCCTGCCGAAATCTACCTTGAACAGACTGCATCGTTTGCCTATGGCCGGAACAAATATCCGGACAGGAGGCTGTCGGTGACAGAAGGGCTAATCGGTGCCTGCATACAGGAAAAGCAAACACTCAGCTTCAGGGAAATCCCTGATGGATATTCCCATATTACTTCAGGGCTTGGAGATGCCACCCCGGACCATCTGATCATTGTGCCGTTGTTATACAATGATACCGTTTTCGGAGTAATTGAAGTGGCGTCGTTCCGGCCATTTGAGCAACATGAATTTATTTTGCTTGAAACGGCAGCCGAGATTCTGGCAGCTTCCATTGAAGCGCTGAAAATTTCTTTGCGTACCGCCAGATTGCTTGAAGAAACACAAAAACAAGCCCGCATACTGAGTGAGCAGGATGTTAAAATGCGTGAGCAGATGGAAGAACTACGTGCCATGCAGGAAGAAGCAGCCCGCCAAAGCGAACAGATGGCAACATTTACCAATGCAGTGAATCATACGCTTATCCGGGCAGAATTTGCTACCGATGGTACCCTGATTTATGCCAATACCCGATTCATCTACAAGTTAAAATACCTGGGCAACGCCGATGTGGAAGGCAAACATGTATTTACATTTATTCCTCCCCGCGACATGTCGTGGTTTGAACCCGTCTGGAACAATCTTGCCAGCGGCGGACGTCATTTCGAGGGGTACGTTCGCTTGTTTACAAAAGACGGACAGGAGATATGGACAATGGCAACTTACACCTGCATGAGAAGGGAGGACGGAAGTGCAGAAAGAGTCCTTTTTCTGGGAATAGATACAACCGAGCAGAGGAATATGGCCATCGACATTGAAGCCCAGGCTGAAGCTCTGTATCGTTCTGTTATTTATGCTTCTTTCAATACCCAGGGGTCCATACTGGAATGGAACAAAGACTATCTTGACTTTATCGAATGCACTGAAGAATCTGTAAAGGACACCAGTTTACTTTCCTTGACAGATGTATCGTACAGGAAACAATATTCGGAAGCCTGGAATGCAGCTTTAAAGAACAATTTTCAACGAGGAGATCTTTACATAAGGACACCGGGAGGAAATGCCAAAAAAGCCCGGTTTACCCTTACCCCTGTGCCCGATATCACGGGAGAAATTCATAAAATTATCCTGGTAGCCTGGCCTGTTGAAGTTCATGTCGTTGAGAAGGAAACAGAAGCAGTAAGCATTGGCCTGTCAGGTTCTCCGAAAGAAATCAATGAACTCAGGATGGAAAACATTGAGCTCAGGAAAAAAACCGATGAGCTCCAGAGAATACTAAAGGCCGGTATTGGAAATTCAGGGCTTTCAGCACTACCGGCATTAACAGCTTTTCATGAATTACCCGAAGCTGTCATTATTATTGATGAAGCAGGAAAAGTTGTCTATCTCAATCACCGTGCGGAAAAACTTTTACGGATCACAAAAGAATCCGGAACAGGTATGGTTCTTTCCTCCTTATTGGAGACAGAGGCAGAAGGGTCAGACGAAATCCTGAAGAGAATAAGTCATGGCAACTGGAAAGGGCTGCTGAAAAAGAGCCATACCTCAAAACTCAGGCTGAAATCCGGGGATGAGATTCTGTGCACATTCAGAGGGTATGAAATCAAGGACAAAGAAAAAGGCAAGTATTTCACCCTCCTGATCAGTGCCTAAACAGTTAGTTTTTCCCGGTAATCCAGGACACAATCTCATCTGATAACGGGCTTTGCCTGGGAGGTATTACCTTTACCAGTTTTCCGTTTTCATCGATAAGGTATTTCTGGAAGTTCCACTGAACACT